>NZ_JBXWSG010000018.1:0-54986 GCF_059613305.1 Ruegeria sp. BHSB056
ATTCGTAGATGCCTTCAAGGCTGGGAAACCTGGGCAGGTAATTGAGTTGCATGACGATCAGCTTCTCGACGTCATCCCTGTCGAGCTTCTTACCCTCTGGGATCTGGAACAAATCCTTGAGTGTTGTTCCGCCACGCTCGAATTTGTAGATGTTCGCCCCCCAACCCCAGACGCACGAGGCGAGAATGCACTTAGTGCGCTCGTGCTTTTGGAAGGCATCGTGTAGGGCGTAGCGCTCTTCGATCAGGTAAACGTCTGTTTGATCGAATACCAGATCACAGCCATTGACGAACTCTTCAGCCGTGTGGGTCTGGATGCCCTCGGGAAATACTTCCACCGTCACATCACTCACCATCTCTCGGACAACTTCCCCAACAACGATGGCTTTGTTCCGGCCCAGCGTTTTCTCTCCGGCACCAAGTTGCCGGTTAATATTTGAAGCCTCAAAACTGTCTGGATCGGCCAACTTAATGTGACCTACACCCAGCCGTGCCAGAGTCATGGCGAGTAATCCTCCGATGCCGCCGCAGCCCGCGATCCCGACGACCGAGTCGCGCAATTTTTCTTGCGATAACCGCTGCTCCGCTTCATCAACACCAAGAAAGCAACCGTTGCGGTTTACTCTGTCCCAGTAGAACTTTTCGTCAAATACGGCCTCATGGTGGATGATCCGGGGTTTCTTAAGCATTTCAGAGTCCTTAAGTTAAGATTGCCAAAATTCCGCACCCTGGTACTCGTCCAGGTTCGCGTAGCGCATCGTGATTTCCTCGCCCTTTTTGATGGGCTCCAAAGCGACCAAGTGTAGATATTCAATGGAAGATCCAGACACCCAAACCACCTCTGCATTCGGCTGATCAGAGTGATTACAAAGTGACACAGGTCCAAATGCCAAATATCCCGGCGCAGATTTTTGCTGGCGCGAGTAAGACCGCGGATTGAAGAACACGAACTTGTACAGATCCAAGATACGTGCCTCAAACCGGTCACTGTCCGGCAGCTGATAGGTCGGACATGTGTCGATAACGTCACCGATATCGAAATACGCACCAGCTCTTACCATCACACCCTTTGCGCTGCACTGCCCAAGGAAAACTTTTCCGTGGAAAGAAGCGTCAACTGGAGACACCTCGTCTGGCAGGCGCAAGAGAGCTTCTTGCGTCAGTATAGTCATTTCTACATCCAGAGATTGATTCACGATACGCTGCCAGTCAGCACTCGACCCATCGACATTGCAATTTCTTTTGATACGATGATTGTCGAAACGTCGATGCGACGATTTTCCAAGACAATTGCGATTAACCTATTGAAAGAAAACAACAATGAATATTGACGAATTCGGACGGGCTATTGGTCACAAGAGTCGTGCTTCAATTCTGTTAGCGTTGATCGGCGGAAAGGCGCTGCCTGCGAGCGAACTCGCCTATAGAGCGAAAGTTTCGAACCAGACTGCCAGTAGTCACCTGTCAATTCTGGAAGATCTAGGAATGATCAAAGCCCAACACTGCGGCCGTCACCGATACTACGAGCTTGCTGAACCAGAACTCGCGCACGCAATCGAAGCCTTGTCTAGCAAGCTCCAGCTTGGCTTACGCGCCGCTCCCCAGGTGTCGTTAGAACTTCGTAGCGCGCGATTCTGCTATGATCATCTGGCCGGTGCATTGGGCGTTGCGCTAACGCATGTAATGTTGGACCACGAAATCTTGCGAGAGGGGGCGGAGGCTTTTGAACTTGGCCTCACCAATCACCCGCTTCTTGAAACACTTGAAATAGACATCTCAGACATCAAAAGAAAAAGACGCCAAACCTGCCCAAAGTGCATCGATTGGAGCGAGCGTGTCCCGCATGTGGCGGGGTCTTTTGGTGCAGCATTGGCCAAATCTCTGGAAAACATCTCAGCGATTGAGCGTTCGCCGGATGACCGTTCCGTCAGTGTCACACCAAACGGTTTTGAGTTCTTAGAAAAGCACCTTGGTATCACTAAAGAGCGAATTATTTCGTAATTTTACTGAGCCCAGTCGCAAGCATTGTGAGTCAACAAAATTATGGTCTCAGACAATCTGAGCCGAAAACGCCGATGATCTCGCGCCCGGCGAATTATAATCTCACTCCGCCGCATCTAGTGTTTTCCCTAAGGTTGAAGACGTGACGGAAGAGTTCGACCGGGACTGTGTTGGGTTAATGTTGTGACAGAGAAATCAAACATCTCTGACGTTCAACAATAGCCGACATTCAAAACGACAACCGTAACGGCGGCTCAGTCCGCGATGTGTGAGTCCACTCAGTCTCCAATTTTGCAAGTGCAGCGAACAACCGCTAAGCGGGCTGCGTCTGCAGCATTCTAGACCATGGTTGAGTGACTGGTATGGGCCGTCCGCGAAGACGGCCCAAGTTGTTAGATTTCAATGGCCTCTGCGATCGCAAGCGCATCTTCCAGCTCAACACCGAGATACCGGACGGTGCTGTCCATCTTGGTGTGCCCAAGTAGCAGCTGGACCGCCCGCAGGTTGCCGGTCTTCTTGTAGATCTGTGTGACTTTTGTCCTCCGCATCGAATGCGTTCCGTATGCACTGGCCTCCAGACCGATCGACGTGACCCAATCCCGGACGATCCGGGCGTACTGGCGTGTCGAGATGTGCAAGCGTTCATGGAAACGACCCGGCCATAGGTACTCCGAGCCGACCATGAGCTCATCTTCCATCCACTTTTCAACCGAGGCGCGTGTGCCTTCGGAGATTTCAAAACGAACCGGCTTCTGCGTTTTGCTTTGCAACACCGAAGCTCGTTCCTTGATCTGGCCGGACGCCATCACGTCGACGACTTTCATCTTCACGAGATCGCAGCCACGCAGTTTGCTGTCGATTGCCATATTGAACAGCGCCAGGTCCCGATGGTTCTCGGCGAGTTCAAGTCGAACACGGATTGCCCAGACGTGTTTTGGTTTCAGTGGCCGTTTTTGCCCAACGATGCGCCCTTTGTTCCAAGCCGGGCGAAGCGCACGAATGGCCGGTAAGTTTGGTGTTTCCATGACTGATCCTCCGATCCGCCATGCCCTCCCACAACGACAACCTGACGTTGACGATGCCTCCATATCACGGGATGCTGCGTCGCATCCGAGGTCGGGGCTGAGCCCACTCTGACCGATGCTGCGAAGAGCGCCAATGTCCGAGACATATCAATTGCCGTCATCCTTTGGTCTGACAACATGGTCATTTCCGGAACCCCATCCTATTGTAGTCGTGGAAGGAGGCTGCCTGAAAGTCGAGGATTTGTGCTCTCCCGCCTCGATCTGTAAAATTAAACTGAAACTGGAAAAAGGGAGTGGTCATAGATGAAACGTTTCTTGCCTCACGAAACGGATCAGAAATTTCTTATTTTCGCCGCGACCGGAACGGACCTGATTTTCAATCGCAGGGTTGAACTGCCTGGGTTTGCGTCATTCCCCTTGGTTGAGGATGCCAACGCCCAGCCGATTGTTGTCGACCAAATGCGCGATCTGATGAAGGTGGCCGCCAAGGCCGATCTGGGTTGCATAATCGATACACTCACGTGGATGGCAAACCGCGACCGTGCGGCACCGCTTGGCTATGGAGCTGACCGCTTGGCAGCTTTGAACCAGAAAGCAGTGGCCCTTATGTGCAACTTGCGAGACGAGGCAATGCGCGATGATGTTCTGGTGGCGCTCTGCATCGGTCCCTCCCGTGATGCCTATGCCAAACTTCCGCCCCTGACGGTCGCGGACGCGCGCGCCTATCATGCTATTCAGATAGGCGCAGTGGCTGACGCCGGAATCGATTTGGTTAATGCGTACACTTTCAATCAAGTAGAAGAAGCCGCAGGTGCTGTACTGGCAGCCAAGGATTGCGGGGTGCCGATTGCGGTCTCATTCGTTGTGGAAACCGATGGCTGCCTGGACAACGGAACTGGTTTGGAAGAGGCGATTGATCGCGTCGACGCACTCACCGATGGGGCTGCGGCCTATTTCATGGTCAACTGCGCGCATCCCGATCACTTCAGCCATGTTTTGACAGGGCACCCGCGGCTGAAAGGAATGGCGGTGAATGCCTCGCGGTGCAGCCACGCTGAACTCGACAATGCGACCGAGTTGGACGACGGAAATCCGAAAGAACTCGGTGCCGAGGTTGCGCGCCTCGTACGCAGTTTCCCGGATATCTCTGTTGTAGGCGGCTGTTGCGGTTCGGACATGCGCCACATGAGAGAGATGGCGGCCTGCATCAAGGCATGAAACCATGGATTGCTAAGGCTTTATGACGGTGTTCAACTGTAACCAGTCAAATGACTGCAAGTACCTAATTTTACACGTTCGCTAAAGAAGAGCGAACTCACACTTTGTCCGCGCTCCAGACCTCCGTCACTACCGAAATCGAGCTGGTGCAGCGAATGTCGGAAATGCGGACTGCGACCGCAGCATCTAGGAACGTCGGTGAAGGGCAGCTTTGGGCCGTCCTCATCGTTGTAATCTTGGCCTAGTCCGAAGATGCTGCAGTCGATCTTACGGCGGCAGTGAGCCCATACTGACCGATGCTGCGTGGCGCATGAATGTCAGCTCTGCGTAGATAACTCCGAGTTGGTCAGGCGACTAATGCGCCGGTAATCTCTCGTAGAGCCTGCCAAAAAGACTGACGGCTCGCCGCGATCGTGCTTCAATCTCGTCTTGAGACAATGCTGGGACCGAGCCAAGACATTGCTGCATTTGCAACTCACCGATGAGGAGACTGACATACATTTCGGTCGCCGCTTCAACACCATGATCAAATATATACTTCCCTGACGCCTCCAGGTCCGCCAAGTGTGCCTTGACACAACGAAGCATCGCTTGGCGGGCATGTGTTTCGATTGCCTGAGACAGAAGTCCTGTTTCTTGCACATCTGCAACAGCCGCCCTGTTGACAATGATCGCCTTCTCCGTAGCTGTGAAACCGAGAACCAGCTTTCCCAGTTCGAAGAGATCGTCACTGCCGCCAGTGAGTGTACTCTCTAGAGCTTCCTCAACTGCCCCAGCGTTGGCCACGATGAGGCTCTGAAACAGGGACTGCTTGTTGCCGTACCAAGCATAGAGAGTCTCGTTCGATGCTTTCGCTTCCTTGGCGATCTGCAACATGCTGGCCTTCTTGTAGCCAACCCGCTCGAGCACCTTGAATGCGGCGGCTTCGATTTCGGCCCGTCGCGTCGTTTGATCTTCACCCATCGTGGTCTCCAGATTTCTGTTGACTCGCACCGTACACAAGTTTACGGATCCCGTCGACAGCCGTACATGTGTTTACGGTTATTTTGCTTCTCGAGGAAAGGAGTCGCAAATGAGCATCTTGAAATGGATCGGCGGAGGGGGGCTTGTCGCTCTCATCGGCATCGCAGCAACTATCGGTATCGGTACTTTCCTGACCGAGCGTGACATTCGCCAGTTTCAGGAGCAGGTGGAGGACATCGCGCTCAGCGCACCGTCTCCAGCGGCCACTCAGGCAGCCATCTCGAACCTGCCTGAACCGGTGCAACGCTATTTCAGGTTCGTCTTTCCTGGCGGCATTCCAGAAACACGACTGGTGCGCTTGACGTCAGAGGGTCAGTTCCGTCGCCCACAGACTGACGGCTTCAATTTCACAACATCCGAACAGGTGATCGCGACAAACACACCGGCGCTCATGTTCTCGGCCACAACGCCCGTCATCCCCGGCGTCTGGGCGCGCGCCTACGACTTCTTTGCGAATGGCGAGATGGAGATGAAGGCCAAGGTGCTGTCCACATTGACGGTGGTGGACGAACGCGAAACACCTGAGTTGAATGTCATCTCGCTGCGCCGCTGGTTGTTGGAAAGCGCGCTTTTTCCGCATGGGCTCCTGCCAGGTGGGCCGGTGACATGGGAAGCGATTGACGGCCAAACCGCCCGTGCCATCGTCGCAGCGGATGGAATGCAATCCTCGATGATCGTGAACTTCGGCCAGACTGGCGAGATCACGCACATGGTCGCCGAAGAAGATGGCGATCTGACCACGTCGTATCACGGATCAGGTGAACATGTGACCCGATCCGACTACCGCAACGTCGGCGGCGTCATGATCCCGCATGCTTTTGTTATCTCAAGGATGGCCGGAGGCGACATCTATCCATTCTTCGATGCTCGGCTAACCAGCATCGTCTTCGAATAGCCCGTGAAGGAACCAGATCATGTTACTCAAGACGGGACTGTTGCGTTAATCTGCTTAGCTCGGTTTAAGCTGCGCAAGGGTAGTTTATCACGCGGCCGCGAAAAGTTGGCTGATGAACTGGATCTCGCCTATGACCCCTGCTTGTTTGTGATGGACGTGGCCGCGTTTTATGGTCCGAATCGTCTCGTTCCCGCTCAGGGTTGCCTTGGCCGATCGCAAGGATCGAAAGCTCTGACGATAGCCAAGGAGGCGTTTCATGGCCGCATGATCGCTCTCGACCAGATTGTTGCGCCACTTTCTGTCGATGTGCCGGATGCTGTCGAAATGCGGATCGTAGCGATGGTTGATCTCGCGAATGACCCGGGCGTAGGTCGGGGCTTTGTCTGTCACAATGACGACCGGCCGATGCAGGCGCACCCGCTCAATCGCCTTGTTCAGAAAGGCCTTTGCCGCCTTCGCATCCCGCCGTGCGGTCAGACGGAAGTCGATCATTTGCCCGTTTGCGTCGATGGCACGCCAGAGGTAGCGCCACTTGCCGCCGACGCGGACATAGGTTCTTTAATTGAGCAGCAGCTCTCGGTGACTTTATTCCAGTATCGACCACCTGCAAGGTTCTTTCCGAAGTCATCCTGTTGGAGCTCCATCTCGGCGTTCAAGGCATCAACCCCCAAAGGTCTCATGCGCGGTCTGGTTAAAAGGGCCGCATGTAGATCTCGCGGGTTCAGTCGACAGCCTGCCGTGTTGGTCGGTACGGCAACTCGTGTTCTGTTAGTCCGCTGATATCTTGATTATCCCTCCTTCAATTGAAAGGTTGATCCGCTTGTCCAGATGGCATGCATCTGGACCGCAAGTTTTCGAGCCAGCGCGACAACCGCTTTCTTGTGACTGGTTCGGGCTTTGAGAGCCCGAGCCCATCTCTGTAACTCAGATCCCTTGCCCGGCTTCACGCGGTTCAGCAAACTACTGGCCGCTTCATAGAGTGTAGAGCGCAGCATGGGATCGCCCCGTTTCGATATTCGCCCCCCATAATCGATGTCCCCCGATTGGTAACGCCGGGAAGTCAGTCCTAGATAGGCTCCGACCGATCTGGATTTCGAAAACCGACGCGGATTGTCGATGGTCGCCACATAGGTCACGGCACTCACGGGGCCAACGCCGGGGATCGTCATCAATCGTTGGCAGGCCTCATCGTCTTTCGCATGGCGCGCCATTTCTTTACTCAGCGCAGCCGCTTGCCGCAGGGCGGTTGTGCGCAAGTCCGGCAAGGGCAGGATAACCCTCGACAAGACGGGCCGTTCCTTCAGGATCGCGTGGACACGCTCTTCATAGGTGTTCAGATGTTTTGGCAACCGCAGTCCGAAACTGGCCAAAAGACCGCGGATTGTGTTTTCCACATTCACGCGGGATTTCAACGCCACTTCCCGAGCTTTCAGCAATGCCCGCCGCTCCTGGGCGAGCCGGCTCTTAACCTCTACCTTCCGATAGAACCCCGTGCGCGCCAGCTCTGCTAACATGGCGGCATCATTGGCATCAGTCTTGTTGTGCATCTGGCTGAGAACAGCATGAGCCTGACGGGCGTCGATGCAAACCATCGGCAATCCCCGATCCGAGAGCTCAGTATAGAGCCAGTTCGCCATTCGACCGGTTTCGAGGACGACGCATTTGAGGGAACCAAGGTGTTTGCGCAGCACTTGGAAAATGACATCCGGTTCGGTGACTTTCTTCGCAGCAAACACCGGATCACCGTTCTCGTCGCATAAACAAATAGACGTCTCAGCTTTCGAAACATCCAATCCGACAAAACACTGTTCCATTTTACTCTCCTGTCTTTGTTCCGATGCCATCATGCACCGGCCAAGAGAGCTGCTGGTCAATTACTCAGAGTTTCATCGACATGCCAGTCCACGCTGGCCCGGCGCAAGTGTTTCTCGGCCCGTTTGGTAATCTCCGGACCAAACTTCTGAACCCAGCGATACACGGTCGACCGATCAATGGTGATCCCGCGCTCTGCGAGCAAATCAACGACATCCTGATAGGATAGCGGGTAGCGCAGATACCACCGCACCGCGCAAAGGATGATTTCGCTTGGAAAACGGTGATGCTTGAATGGTGATTTCCGGCGCATGATCGACCTCAAAAGATCGAACTTGGCCAGATTGGGCGATTAACGCAACAGTCCCATAGAAGGACCTGTCTGCTCGTTCGTCGGCGCGTCGCGTCCGCTATCCAAGGCAATTGGTTTTGAGCGGCTTCAGCTTGTCGCCCGCTGAACAGTTCTCATTTGATTGGCGGCGTCAGCATCCGATATCGCTTTGTCAGCATAGGTGTAGGTCCCGCGCTCCTTTAGCTCGGTCGCGGCGCGGATCATCTCTCCGAGCGCGGCGCGTGCCAGAGACCCGCCGGTGCTGATGCGCCGCACGCCAGCCTTTGAAAGGTCGTCTACGGAGTAAGTCGTGGCGGAAAGCCCCACCACGACATTGACTGGCACCGAGACCGCTTCGCACAGCTTGCGCACACAATCGACGTCCGGGAGGCCCGGCGCATAGACCACATCGGCTCCTGCTTGCTCGAAGGCTTTCAGACGTCGGATCGTATCGCCAAGATCAGGGCGACCATAGATGAAGTTTTCCGCCCTGGCGGTGATCAGGAAATTTTTCGCTCTTTTCGCCTCAACGGCCGCACGTATCCGTTCAACCGCGAGCTCGAAATCGTATATCGGGTTGTTTGGATCGCCCGTGGCATCCTCGATGGCACCACCGCACAGCCCGGCGGCTTCGGCCTCACGCACGGTTTGAGCGCAGTCTTCAGGCGACGCGCCGAAACCGTTTTCCAGGTCTGCGGAAACGGGAAGGGACGTGGCTGAAACGATAGAGCAGGCGTTGTCCAAAACCTGTTGGCGCGACAGGCTGCCGCTGGAATCCCGTAATCCCATCGAAAAGGCCAACCCGGCGCTTGTCGTGGCCAAGGCTGGAAAGCCCAGCCCTTCGAGTATGCGAGCTGTCCCGGCGTCCCACGCGTTCGGCATCAGGAACGCACCAGATGTCTGGTGAAGGCGGCCAAACTGTTCAAGCTTTCGCTGATAGGTGGTTGGTAGCATGGACCTACGCTCCTTTCGCTGTTCAAAGGACTCCGCCACGACTTTCTCATTCGAGACGAAGCGCCGGTCCCCCACGTGTTCCATCGTTGCCAAGGGTCTCATGCGTGTTGCTACGAACATACTCTGAGCAAGTATTCCCAACATCTTGGTCACCTCCAAGATCAGGGTAGGATAGCTTTTTAGATTTTTGAAACGAATAGGTTTGCTAAACGTAATGAGTATTGTTTATCTTAGATGCATGAAGCGTGATCTCGAAATTGATCTTCTGCGGTCCTTTGTGGCCGTCGCTGCCCATCTCAATTTTACGCAAGCGGCGAACGCGGTCGGCCGTACCCAGTCAGCGGTGAGCCTTCAAATCAAACGGCTTGAAGAGATCGTCGGAAAGCGCCTCTTTGACCGAAGCCGTCAGTCCGTCGCAGTCACGCATGCAGGCGAAGCTCTACTGGTCTATGCCAACCGCATCCTCGCAGCGAATGACGCCGCGCTTTCTCATATTCAACGACCCGACGCGACCGGGCTGGTGAAGATCGGTGCACCGGACGACTACGCAACATATCTTTTACCACCCATTCTTTCGGCCATCGGCAAGGACTACCCCAGGCTTCAATTGGAGGTCACATGCGACAATGCCTGCGATCTGCTGCCGCAGCTTGAAGATCAGGCCCTAGACGTCGTCGTCGCAACTCATCCGACAAATTCTGTCTCCGGTGAGATTGCGCGGTACGAACCGCTTCACTGGGTCGCCGCGCCAGACTATCTGGACGACCCGGCGACGGCGCTGTCACTGGTCCTGTTTCCGGCGGGATGTGTCTGCCGTGACATTGCTTTGGATGCTTTGAAGCGCATCGACCGACCATGGCACGTAGCCTATTCCACCCGGAGTATCGGTTTGATGGAGAAGGCCATCCTGGAGAACGGAAGCGTGTCGGTGATGGAAGCTTCAACCATCCCCGGCAGCCTCAAGGTCATCGACGGGAGAGAGGGTTTTCCCTCACTGCCCGATGTGGTGATCTCAGTTCACAGACTGAAAAAGAGCGAAACGCATGTCTCTCTCGTGGCCGACCATCTTTTGGCGAAACTCGCAGGCACCCAATCGAGAAACGTCGTAGGGTAATGAGCGGCCCGTCCTGATACTGGACATAAACCTCCTGTCATAACCTTCGTGCCAATAATGGTCGTTTTGGCCACTGCGCCCCGCCCTACTTAGGGTCAACCGCTTAGCTGGGACAAAACCCCCGGCAAAACCTCTGCAGCTTTGGCAGGTTTTTGTCATTGTTGAGAATGGGCATCCGCCACCATCTGTGAATGTCTGCTTCCGGGAAGCTGCGATGCAGCACTGGAGCGTACGCTCGGCGTCCGGTTTGAGCCGAGTAACTCACGGAAGAAAGGGTAGGGACCCATACTGCGGGGCTTCCGAGGTCTGCTAGTTGCCCTTGAGTACTTCACCAATCAAATGGTTCATAACCTCCTTGTAGACCTCCGGATCGCCCCCATAGGCGATCTCAAGAGCGGCGCGATCAAACGCGGCCGACAACAAATTAGTCAAAGCATCGATCTGTTTTGGTGAATGCTTAGGAAGAGCCCGCGAAAGCCCTTCACGAAGTTCCTCTGTTCCATTGGCCCGGGTCAACGCGACAGCGGTGCTGTGCCCTAATACCGCTGGGGCCTCTTCCATCAGGAGGCGCACCCGACCTGGAACCAACATCGCATCAAAAAAGGCATTCGATCCTGTCACCATGGCCTGTTCGGGATCGGCCACATTGCGCGTTTCCTGGTCAATATGGTGTGAGATTGCTTTGGCCTCCTCTTCTGCGACGGCGCGGAAAAGGTCAGCCTTGTCCTTGAAATGATGATACAGCGCGCCGCGGGTTACGCTGGCCCTACGCACGATGTCTGGGGTTGCAGTATCGGCAAATCCCGAATTCACAAACAGTTCTCGGGCAGCTTCTACGAGTTTGGCACGCGTTTCGGCGCGTCGGTCTGCCTGGCTGCGTCGGGCGGGTTTTTCTGTGGGCAAATCTAGCGGCTCCGAATATCACTACAAGCACCTTACATACATCTTGCATGTATTTGCAAATCTATGATACATACAAAGTGCATGTAAGTTAGGGAGATCAAAAATGCGTGTCACTCAATATTATCCGGTCATTCAGTCTGAAACGGTTTCTGAGACGGCAGAGTTCTACAAACGTCACTTTGGCTTCCGCTCGGCATTCGAGGCGGATTGGTATGTGCATCTACAAAGTGAAGTGGATTCGTCGGTCAACCTCGCGATCGTCCAGTCGGACCACGAGACGATCCCGGAGATTTCCCGCGGTGCGTCTACGGGCATGATCCTTAATTTTGAAGTCGAGGATGTCGACAAAGTGGATGAACGACTTCGGTCGGAAGGAGTTCCGGTGGCAAAGTCACTTGTGAGCGAGCCGTTTGGCCAACGCCATGCGATATATCGCGATCCAAACGGGGTACTGATTGATGTTATCACTCAGATCCCACCCTCAGAGGAATTCCTGTCTCAATATGCAGCCGACGCGGTACCGTCGTAATTCGTGGTGCCGGATGGCCAGGTTGGTTCGAAGCAGTTGGAACGATTTGCCCGCGTGTAAAGCGACCAATTCTGGACAGATCAGTGACCCTTGCCGAGTTAGCCACCTTTGATACTGGGGCGGCCTTGTTATCTGTGCCCTTGTTCGAACGCTACACCGAACACGGCCGCCTGATACAACCCTTCAGTGAAGCCGTTAACGCTGGTAAATACTGCTTCGCCTAGCCTTCGGGTCGCCCCGCAACGGATGCTATGGGTAAATTTGCAGAATGGCTGACCGCCAACGGAGCCACTGAATTGAGTGACTTCACGGACCAGAACCGCGCAAATTGATCTGCATCAATATTTGGACCGCAAACGAGAGTTATGGCGAACGGAAACAGTTTGGATGAAGTCGCGGTGACAAAAGAAAAAGTTGGCCGAGTTGTCTGGCACGATCTTTTCACGCCTGATGTGGAAGCTTCCAGGTCATTTTACGAAAGCGTGGCAGGTTGGAGCTATATTGTCGAACACGCCACAGATTTCGCATGGGGCGGCGGCCATCGAGATTTTGTCCTCGCAACTCTCGATGGAGAGGCAGGGGCCGGGGTCGTTTCTCAAAATCAGGTGCTCTTTGAAGGGTGGATTCCTTATGTTGAAGTCGAAGATGTAGATCAGGCCGCCAAACTCGCCGTCAAGCTTGAAGGATCAGTAGTGAAACCTCCCTTTGAAGTTCCGGGGGTTGGCCGAAACTGCCTCTTACGTGATCCGCTTGGCGCGTTCTTCGGTATATCTGTTTCGCGTCACGGCTATCCTGTCCCCGTTCGTCAGTTTACGCACGAACACTACCTATCTCGCGGCGGCGCATTCCCGGACAACTTCTACCACCAAATGTTCGGATGGAATCTCTCACCTGCTAGAAACGTACCTTCGTCACAGAGACTGATTAGTTTGAATAAGGACGTGTTGGCGATATGTGCAGCGGAACCTGCAGCTCCCAACAACAACGTTGCGTGGGCGCCGGGTGTTCGCGTCCAATTTCTCGAAAACGCGCTCAGCAAGATCAACTCAGGCTCAGGTTCCGTGCTTGCTCGTCATCAGAAAAATAAAAATACTTTTGAGAAGGGTCTGGTATGCGATGCAACTGGGGCATTGTGCTGTGTCGTCCAGAATTGATGCTCGGTCGCAAGGTTCGCAGTCTATTGTCTATAACGGCATCCTCAAGTGGGTCAAAAATCTCAAATCCGATCTTGGTGCTAGCTTTCGCAATCGCAGCGAATACAGGAAAGCGTGCCGCTACCGTCGTGTAAGAGAACTATGCTTAAGGTTCGGATTGGGGCGATCGCACTTGATAGTTGTTGGAATTGCACACATACAACATCCTGATGAGAGTCGGCGTGGATTGGGTTTGTGAAGTAGGGCCGGCTAATCGAGAAATTCGTCGATGGTCGAGGCGACATCAACCGCGGTTTTTACATCGGACATGCTGGTGTTCTCAAAGGCGCTGCCGCTTTCAACACCTGGCCTGAGCCTCTCATAAATGGATAGGATTTCCTCTTCCAGTTTGGTCGGCTTTTCTTCGGACCAGCTGGCCTTGGTTTTTGCGATGTCCGTTGCGAGTTTCATAAGATCAAGGCGCTGAGGCAGAGTTAGCATTGGTTGGTTCCGGGTCTGTTTGCGATGTCAGGACCAGCCTACGCACAGTGGTCGAACGGGCAGAGTGAGTCACCGTTAAATTCCTGACGGCCGGACCTCAGTCCAGCGCCCCGGTTGCGCGCAGCGCCTCAGTCATTTTCTGTGAGATGTCAGATGGCACATGCCAGATCGCGTAGAGCGTCTGGATAAAACGGTCAACATCGGGAATGTTGGTCTTCAGGGCCAACAGGGTTGAATCCAGGTCGGCGTCCGGTTCCGTGTAAGGGATGCACATAAGCTCAAGCACTTCAGAACCATTCCACATGCCACCACCGACTTTGCGCGCCGCTGACTGCGCGCCGCTGTAATCACCTTTCATGAAACAGATCAGGAACGTGCCTGCGTGGTACCAGCCGGGCGGGTTGGGGCTCAGCTCGATCGCCCGGGCGCTCAGTCTCGCGGCCTGTTCCAGATCGCCGCGCAGGGCAAAGCAGGCTGCCAGATCGGCCAGCATGTCCGGATAGTTCGGATTGGCGCGCAAGGCTTTATCAGCCGCGTCTTCAAAGCTTTCGAACTCGCCGCGATGAAAATGGGTCAAAAACAACGCGTGCTGGCCGGTTGCATTCAGCGGATCCAGAGCGACCGACCGCTGTGCGGCCTCCAGCGCGCGATCAAAGGGCGGGGGGGACTTGTGAAAATTGAAACCGCCGCGCACTTCGTCCCCGTAGACAATCGCAAGCATCCCCCAGGCCCCGGCATATTCGGGATCGATCTCAATCGCGCGCTCCAGCAGGTCGCGAACCTTCTTGTGTTTTTCGGCCGTGGGTTCACGCCAATATTCGCTGGCCAGCAACCTGCACTGATAAGCATCCAGCGTGTGCGTCTGTGCCCTGCGCTGCACTGCACCTGTTCGATGGATCACTCCGTGGGGTTCCGCGATTTCCGTGGCGATCC
Source organism: Ruegeria sp. BHSB056 (assembly GCF_059613305.1). NCBI lineage: Bacteria > Pseudomonadati > Pseudomonadota > Alphaproteobacteria > Rhodobacterales > Roseobacteraceae > Ruegeria > Ruegeria sp. BHSB056. The sequence continues at coordinate 14,372 of NZ_JBXWSG010000018.1, forward strand.
GGGCGGCGATGTCGTCCTGAATTTCAAACAGGCTGTCCGCGCTCAGGTCGCGGTCATAGGTGTCGGCGGAAACCTGTTGGCCGGTTTCCGCGTCAATCAGCTGGGCGGTCACGCGAAGCTTATTGCCCCAATGACGCACGCTGCCTTCAACCAGATACTGCACATCCAGTTCGCTTCCGACTGCGCGCGGATCGCGGCCGCGCCCGCGAAAGCGAAAGGTGACGTGCCGAGACAGCACGCTCACCTCGCGAAACCGGGCGATGGCCGAGATGATTTCCTCGGTAAACCCATCGGCCAGATATTCCTGCGACGGGTCTCCGCTCAAGTTGTCAAAGGGCATCACGGCCACCGCGACCCGTCCGGTTGCCGCCGGGGGCGTTTCGGCATCGGTCCGGCGTTCGGGGTCAAACGCGATCTCAAAAACCGGGGCGTAGGACCCCTTGGGAATATGTATTCGAACCGGGTCCTCGCGCCCTTCCTGAGCGTAATAGAGATCCAGCCGGCTGCGCATTTTATTGGCCTGAACCCGAACGATCGTGTCGATGGTGGGGTCGAAATCCTCGGGCTTGTCGAAAACGTCAATGCCGATTGCATAGCCTTTCAGCGTCTCGGACCGACCCGCTAGCGCTTCGCCGACAATATGCGACAGAAAGCGGTTCAGGCGCGTGGTATCCGCGAAATGCGGACTGACGAGGACGCGCTTCAACTGTTCCTGAATAGCGCTTGGATCGATGGCAGAGCTTACTTCGGCAAGCATGTTTCCCTCCGTCGCTCAACTTTGTCCGATGACGGGCCGCGTCACAAGACAACCCGGCGGTTTAACCGTGACTCACTCGGATGCGGGCCGTGGATCTGCGAGGGTCTGGGCCATGGCGCTCAAAAGAGCCCAGCAAACATATGACCCATGAAAGGACTGAACCATGACAACATTTTCCGAATTCGTACAGAAAGCCAAAGACGACTATACCCGTGTCGAGGACGAGCTGAAATCGTTCGAACAGAAGGTCAAGGACGCGGGCGACGCGACCGACAAGTGGACCCAGGAGCAGGTGACAAAGCTGCAATCCGATCTGCAGGAAGCAAAAGACAAGGTCACTGACCTTGCCGATCGCATCCAGAAAGAAGGCGAAGACGCTGTGACGGACGCGCATGATCAGGCGAAGAACCATTGGGAAGCCTTGCACGCCGCCGTTGCCGCCTATCGCGATCATCTCGACAAGTCGGTCGCCTGACCCTGATCCTGGAGGTCGACATGACTGATTCAGTTAATGAAACCGTGCCGAAACCCGCGCTCATGGAAGAGGTCGCCGGTTGGCAGCCTCGACCGGTCTGGCTGATTGTGCTCGGCGTCGCCATGCTCTGCGTCGGGCTGTGCGCCGTAGCCTTCCCGCTGATGTCCACGCTCGCTGTCGAAGCCTTTGTCGGCGTGGCCCTGCTGGGCGGAGGCATCGTCACAGCGATTCAGGCATTTGCGGAAAAGGCGTGGAAAGGGTTCTTCTGGCTGTTGGCCATCGGTGTTCTGAACGCGCTTGCGGGGCTTGTTCTGTTGCTTGATCCGTTCGGCGGCGTTCTGGCACTGACCCTTGCGCTTGGCGCGGTTTTTCTGGCCGAAGGTGTGTTGCGGATCGTAATTGCCATTCGGTCGCGTCAGGAGCGGCCCATGGCGCTGATGATTGCGTCCGGCGCGATGGCCATCCTGCTTGGCGGCCTGATCCTGACCGGTATCGTCAATGGCTCGTCCCTTGTTCTGCTGGGGGTTCTTGCCGGCCTGAACCTGATTTTCGCCGGTGTGTCCCTGATGTCTTTGGGGCTGTCGCAGCGGTCCTCGGCGCATGGGGGTCCACAAGCTTAAGCGTGTCCTGGCAGACCCGGAATGGCAGGGGCATCTGATGCTCCTGCTTTCCGTTTTCACAGCGCCGCTATTTTCCTTGCCAGGTGCTTGCTGCCCGAGTGTCTTCAAACAGCCAGACCATGCGGTCCAGAAACCACAGCTTCCCACCCATAACCAGCAGCAACCCCAGAAGCGTCGGCCAGAATTGAAGCTGCCAAAGCCCCCAGACCAAGGGGCCGATTCCGACCGCGCTGACTGCGGCCAGAATAAGAGTCATCCGGCGGTGCCTTGCAGGGATCGGCGATTTCGCGCGCGCAAGCCAGATCCGTTCCCCAAGTACACCTTTGGACATCCAGTTTTCCGGATTGCCCGTTTTGCGGAAGGCGCGGGGGTTCCACCATGTCCAGAATACAACAACAACGACCGGAACAAGGCACCACCAGCCCAGCCAAACCCGGCTCCAGACGGCCAGAACGAACAGGGGCGGGATGCTCAGGCGGCTCCAGCCGCTCCACGGGTTGGTGTGCCGGTCCCAGACGTCGTCGGACATCGTCATGAGCTGTTCCAGAATGCTGCGATCGGTCATCGAACCCTCTTCCGAAGCTGGATCGCAATTATGGCCGTTTATGCCCGTGTCGGCCAGAGCGGCAGGCAACGCGCGCAGCCCTGGCCAAAGGCATCAAAGACCGGAGATATCCACATACACCCGGTAATCCGCGATCCTGTCCTCGCGAAAGTTGAACCGTGCAGCAAAGCGCACGTCGTGCGTGCTTTGGTCCTTGCGCGTATAGTGAACGGTGCCGTCGCAGAACGTAGTATCGCCGCTGGACCAGATGCCGGTGATGGTATGTTGCATACCCTGGATCGTGGCAAAGAACCCTGCGTTCGCGGCTTGCACGGCTGTGCGCCCGTCAATCTGTTCGAAATTGCCAAGCTGGAACTGCACGTCTTCGGTGACATGCTCGACAACGCCGGCTTCGTCCAGCGCGTCAACAGCGGTGTAAAGGGATGCGATCCGGGGCGCGTGGGCCGCTGTGGTGGGGGCAGTGATTTGCATGTTTTGGTTTCCTTTTCTGTTTGAAAGTTATCGGTGGGTCTAAGTCTGGTTGGCCTGTGACCGACGGTGCAGGACCGGCGGGAGTTTCAGGTGACCGTTGGTGACGGCTAGCCCAAGGAACAGGATTGCGAGGGACCCCAGCAGCCCAAGGCCAAGAGGTTCCCGAAAGACAATTGCCCCGATTGCGATGCCGGAAAGCGTGGCAAAATAGCCGACCTGGGCGAACCCAACGCCATCCGTGCGCCGCTGTACTTCGAAGGTCAGCGCATAGCTGAGCGCAGTGATGGATCCGATGCCGAAGATTGCGCCAAGCAGGGCAGGGGGCACCGAGACGTCGCTGATTGTGGTGCCGCGTCCCAGTATTAGGGCGGAAATCAGCAACAGCTGTGACAGAAGCGTTCCGGTCGCCAGCCCCAACGGATCGCCGCCGGGCGGGTAGGCATAGCTGCGAAAGACGTTGCCGCAGGCCAGAAACAAGGGCCCCAAAAGCGACAGGGCAATCCACGCCGGCTCGACTCCCGACAGGTCAAACCCACCCATGGTGGCAAGGCTGACACCGGCAAGGCCGATCAGAATACCAACCAGGCGGTGCAACGGCAGCATCCTGCGCGCGATCAGTGCCGTTATCGCAAAGGTAAACAGCGGTGACAGCGTGACGAGGGCGGAATAGAACCCAAGGCTCACATGCTCCAGCACCAGAAACCCGATCACAGCGGGGCCGCTGACACCGAAAACTCCGGCGCCGACATAATAGGGAATGTGCCGCGCGTTGAGCGCCACGCGCTTCTGCGACAGCAAACACAACGCCAACAGCGCGATGCTGGCCAGCAAAACCTGCCAGAACAAAGCGGTCAGAGCTGATATTCCTGCCATCGAGACGAATTTGGACAAAGTGAAACTGACCCCCACCAGGACACCGATGGCCAAGATCAGCGCGGATACAGGGGATCTTCTGACAATATCAGGCATCACGCGGCCCCCATTTCCGGCACATCGGTTAAGCGCAGAGAAGCCGGGCCGATCGGGATAATTCCGCTGGGGTTGATGTGCCGATGGCTGAGGAAGTAGTGCTGACGGATATGGGCCATGTCCACAGTGTCAGCCACGCCCGGCAACCGCATGATGTCGGCCAGATAGCGGGACAGGGCAACATAGTCGCTGATGCGTTTGTAGTCGGTCTTGAAGTGGGTCACATAGACCGGGTCAAACCGCAGAAGTGTCGGAAACAGCTTCAGGTCAACCTCTGTCAGCACGTCTCCGGCTAGGAACCGGCGTTGGCCAAGCGTTTCTTCAATCGCGTCGAGGCAGGCAAAGAGCGCCGTTACGGCCTCGCCATACGCGATCTGGCTGGTTGCAAACCCGGCGCGATAGACGCCTTCGCGGATCGGTGACTGAATTTGTTCGGCGATCCGGTCGATTTCGTCGCAAAGATGGGACGGGCGAAGATCGGGTCCCGCAGCATCGAGAAATTCCGTCTGAAGCATGCGCATGATCTCGGCCGATTCGGTGCTGACGATCCGGCCCGTAACCTTGTCCAGTAGCACAGGCACGCTGATCGGACCCGTGTAATCCGGCTTGGCGTGCTGATAGACTTCGTAAAGGAAGCGGGTGCGTTCTACACCGCTTTGATCGTTGAACAGCGTCTGGTCGATGACCCAGCCGTTTTCCGACATGACCGGGTCCATCCATGTGATGCTGAACGCATTGCGTAAGCCTTTCAAAGTTAGAATCAGATCGATGCCATGACACCAGGGGCAGGCTTTGGACAGGTAAAGGTGGTACCGGCAGGGCGTGTTCGGAAACGCGGCGCCCGGTTGCACGCTGATGTGGCTCGTGAATGGGCTTTGCAGGCGGTGAAAACGACCGTCCGAGGCGAGCGGTCTGTCACGCAGAACTCCGTTGATAAGCATCATGGGCATGGCAGCCTCCGGCGTTAACAGGACATGCAGATACCTATTAGGCTTTCTATTTGATGATAATCGTGTGAATTTGAAACTTATAGGTGAGAAAAATTCGCCCAAAGGATCGCAAAACATGACTGAAATTAGCGCTATCCCCGTTTTTGTTGCTGTGGCGGACCATGGCGGGTTCGCAGCCGCCGCCCGGCATCTGGGTCTTACAAAATCAGCGGTCAGCAAGCGGATCGGCGTGCTGGAGGCCCATCTGGGAACGCAGCTCTTTCATCGGTCGACGCGGTCCATTTCCCTTACCGAGGCGGGCGAAATCTATCTGGCCCACGCGGCGCAGGCGCTTGACGCAGCGCAGGACGCCGAAGACGCAGTTGCGGCGTTGCAGGGGCAACCGGTTGGATTACTAAGGCTCAGTACACCCATGTCCTTTGGACAACTGCATGTTGCGCCTATGATTGCTGCATTCCTCAGGCAATATCCGGGGATCAGAATTGACCTGACGATGGATGACAAATTTGTCGATCTCGTCGAAGGGGGCATCGACGTGGCTTTACGCGCCGGAACGTTGCCGAACTCGGCCCTGATCGCACGCAAACTCGCCCCGATCCACAGCGTGATTGTCGCTGCGCCGGATTATCTTGCGCAGTCCGGAACGCCAGAGATACCCGAGGATCTTCTGTCACACACCTGCCTTCACTACGCCTATTCGCGCGACGCTTCGGAATGGCGCTTAGCCGGTCCCGCGGGCGACGTGCGCGTTCAGACATCCGGTGTTCTGCGCGTAAACAATAGTGAGGCCCTGTGCACCGCGCTGCTTGACGGGCTTGGCATAGGTCGCCTGCCGACCTTTATCGCCGGAGCCCACCTGTCTAGTGGCCGTCTGGTCAGGGTGCTGCCCGACTATCGTCTGCCTGAACAGGCGTTGTACGCCGTCTTTCCTGAACGAAAGCACATGCCAGCGAAAGTTCGCGCGTTTTTGGATTTCGTCGTGGAACGCATCGGGCACGACGCACCCTATTGGGATTTGGATGCAGGTCCGCTTTAGGGACAAGGGCCGATGATACTCTAACATTAAACCTGGACCGACCAAGAACACCCAAAGTGCGGGGCAGTCCGGCAATGTCTTCTTCGGGGAATGCTGTGGTGCAGAGTCGGATATTCTTGAACGGCTGGATTGGGCCGTTCCTATCGGCTGACTTGGAGGGAGGCAGGCCTAATCGTCACGGTGCCAAACCGAGCTTTGGTAAGCTGTTAGACTTTCTCGTATTGAAGCTCTGTCCCCAGGAAGCCGTTGTTGCCGCATGCATCCAGGATATGGCGCCGTACCGCCGCAACCTGGGGAGCAGCCAAACGTTCAGGACGGCAAAGCAAAGTCAGTGCCACTGGATCGGCAGACCAGTCAGGGATCAGGCGCACGAGATTGCCAGCTTGAATATGCACCTCTGTCAGTAAGGACGGGAGCAGTGCTGCTCCTTGCCCGGCAAGGACAGCTGCAAATGCAAGCTCCATCGAATTGACGCGCAGGCCGATCGTCGGCTCGATGATCTCCTGTTGCCCTTCCTTATTTCGAAACGCCCATTTGCCGGATTCTTGGGTGCGCAATACACAGGGCAACCTGGCCAAATCAGCAGGCCGAGAGAGACGGGGCATCCATTCTGCAAAGGCCGGGCTGGCAAGAGGCGCGCGCTGCGCGGACGGCAGGGCAGCCGAAATAAACCGCCTTTTATCTGCAGGGCCGGTTCTGAAGGACAGATCTATGTCCTCTGCCGCAAAATCCGATTTTGAATCATCGGCATGCAATTCAAGTTCGATAGCCGGGTAGCGGGACCGAAGGCCTGCCAGAAGCGGGACAAGCACGGTGCAAAGAAGACTGTTGGGTCCTGAGACTGACACCCGTCCTGCAATCTTCCCGCTTCGGACGAAGCCAAGCTGCGCCTCGGCCTCAAGCGCTAGATCCACCGGGCCTGCGCAAATCTCGAAAATTCTGCGCCCAGCCGCGGTCGGGGCCACCGCCCGCCCAGACCGGTCCAGCAGGACCAGCCCCAATTCGGCTTCAAACAGCGCCAGCTTTTGGCTGATCGCCGACTTCGTGGTGTTCAGCTCCGCAGCTGCCGCGCTCATCGACCCGGCGCGCACAGTGGCCACCAGGGCCTTGGCGCAGGAATAGAATCTATCGTTCATAAATCCGAACAGTAGTTAACAAACAGATCATTTTCCAGAACGAAAGAGATCCCTAAATTCTATCTCAGCGAACAGGCCAGGAGATGAGAAATGCAGACGGAGATGGTCTATCACCCCGCCGCGACCCGTGAGTTCAAGGACTTCGGCTTCATGCAGGCGCATCTGTCGTTCAAGCCGCACCTTGCAGAAGGGCGCCGGCGGTTCGGCCCGCTGATCACAATTGACGACGGCACGCTTGCACCGGACGCCCAAGGCTTTGGCCTGCATCCGCACCGGGATGTCGAAGTCGTCACCTTCATGGTGAGCGGAGAGGTTTCGCATATCGATCCGGTGGTGCCCGTTCACAACGGTACTGTGAAGTCGAAAGGTCTTCAGGTGATCACCGCCGGTACAGGCATCCTGCACAACGAGGTGAACAACTCGCGGACGAAGCCAATGCGTGCGCTGCAAATCTGGTTCGAGCCGCGGGCCAGAGGCCTGGCGCCGACTTATTCCAGCAAGGAGCTGGAAACCTCGGACCACAGCAACCGGTTCCAGCTGGTGCTGTCGCCAGACGGCGCCGAGGACTCACTTGTCGTGCAGCAGGAGGTGCGCCTTAGCTACGGCAACTTCGACCGCCGCAGCGTGCTGAACTTCAGCCCGTCCAGCCCTGACCGCAGCCTCTACATCTTTATGATCGAAGGCGAGGCAACTGCTGCCGGCCGCGCCCTCAGGAAAGGGGATGGGCTGGGACTGCTCCGTGCCGGGGACGTGGCGGTTGAGGCTGCAGCCGGCGCTGAGCTCCTGATCTTCGAACTGCCCGCATCCGAAATCTCTTAACCAGGAAAGGACATCAACATGACCTCCAAAAAAGTGACCCCCGAAAACGCAGCCATTGTTCTGATCGACCATCAGGTTGGCACCATGAACTGGGCAAAGTCCGTTGACCGCGATCTGATCGAAGCCAACACACGGGCCCTGGCGCGGACGGCGGCGGCGCTTGGCATGCCGCTGGTGCTGACTTCCAGCATGGAAGACAACATGCAGGGGCCGCTGATGCCCGCGCTGGAAGAGATTGCCCCGGATGCCTTCGCCGCGCGGATCAAGCGCCCTGGCGTGGTGAACTGCTGGGATGACAGCGCCTTTGCCGCTGCCTGCCGCAACACCGGGCGCAGGCATTTCATCATGGCAGGCATAACCACTGACGTGTGTCTTGCCCCGCCTGCGATCAGTGCCGCCGAAGAGGGCTTTGCCGTGACCGCGGTGGTTGATGCTTCCGGGTCTCCCACTGCGCTGACGGATGAGATGGCGTTCCGCAAAATGGAGCGAGGCGGTGTCGAGCTCACCACAACCAGCGCGCTGCTTGCGGAACTTTCGGTCAATTGGGCCAGCGAGGCCGGACAGAAAATCATGCAGATCCTCGGCGAGGAAATCCTGAGCCGCGGATAGGCTCTCTGCCTCATTGAAAGTAATGCGAGAGCGGCCGCCTCATTCATGGGGCGGCCATTGAACTTCGCAGGTGTTGCCAACTTCGAGAAAAAGCTCCCGATCAGGCAAAAAAAGGAGCTTGAAAACGGCTGCTATGGGACGGCTGCGCAGGGGGTGCCAGGCGGGTCGAAGGGTTGCTCGCAGTGACACCGAATGGCCCATTCGAGCCCATTGAAGCTCATTAATGCCTGACTGCAGCAATAAAATTTCTGGCCAAATCAGAAAACGCCAGCAGCACAAAGACGATAAGCTTCAATGATCTCGGATGACAGAAGATCAGCATCCTCTTCCCTCATATCGTATCCGATTACAGAGGCTCGAATGATCTTCCGACCCGCCCATTCGCCGTGGGTAGGGTATACCTTTCCATTGTCTTGAACGCGCTGAAGGACCCGCATGGTCAGATCGTTGCCATCCGGCCCCTCGCCGCAGCAGATTGCGACCTGATTGCTGTGGATCTGGTTCAGAACTGTCAGGCCGGGCTCGTTCGAAACCGTTCGGGCAATTCGCTCCGCCAGGCGGCAATGGCGTGCTACCAGTTCGCAAACTCCCGTCCGGCCAAGGTGCCGAAGTATCGCATAGCTCGGGACACCTCTTGCACGCCGGGAGAGTTCCGGCGTTGAATCACTTGGTTCCCAATGCTCTGTTGTTTCCGGGAGATAGGCGCCGCGGGCAGACATTGACGCAACGAGCGGCGCCCGGTCGCGCACGATAACCATGCCAGCATCGAATGGAGCATTAAGCCACTTGTGCAGGTCAATCGCCCAACTGTCCGCTTCAGCAACCCCCTCCAACCGGTTTGCCAGTTCGGGTACAGCAGCGAGCCAGAGCCCGAAAGCACCATCCACATGAACCCAGCCGTTCCGCTCGCGCACCATTGGGATGAGCTCGGCAAACGGGTCGAAGGCGCCGGTGTTTATTTGACCTGCCTGCAGGATGACGAGCGGCGGGCTGCTGCAGCTGTCCAGGGCAGCCCGGAACGCATCCGGCTTTATCCTCCCTTCGCCGTCCGCCGTGACGATGTTTGTCCGGCCCGCGCCAAAGCCAGCATAACGCAGGGCAGCGAATGGGGCGGAATGCGCATCCTGCCCGATCAAAACGGGAATCTCGGGTGCCGAAAACAGCCCGTCAGCTTCAACATTCCACCCCTGGGCAGCCAGCAGCGCATTGCGTGCGGCCATGACGCCAACCATGTTTGCCACTGTGCCGCCGGTCACAAGACCGGCTCCGCTTTCGGGCGGCAGTGACAGCAACTCTATTACCCAGTTGCAAACAGCGCGCTCCATTCCGGTTATTGCAGGCGTTTCAAAAGATGAGCCCGCGTTCTGCCCCCAGGCTGATACCAGAATGTCGGCGGCTACACCGACGGGATGCGACGCGCCGAGGACATAGCCGAAGAAGGTCGGCCCCGCCATTTTGTGCAGACCGCCTTCAGAAAGTTGCACGATGTCCCCGATTACCTCACTTTCCGGCACCCCCGTTTCAGGAAGAGGGCCCAAAAAGCGGCTGGCAGCTTCACCAAGTCCCAAGACAGGCCGGGCCGGCCCATTTGGCAGTTCCTCGCGGTAGGTTTTGGCTGCCTTGAAGGCCGCCTCTAAAGCTTGCGCCTGCCCTTCACTCAAACCTCGCCGCACTCGTCCCATCTCAAATACCCGCTACCAGAATACTATCCGTGGGAAGGTAGCATGGATTGCACCGGAATGCCTTTGTTTACATGTGGCCAAAGAGCGTTTCGCACCGGCCGAGGCATTGGTTGGATAGAAATGCTGCATCTGGTTGCTAATGGCCGCTTTGGCGACCGCTGCATGCGGCGGCGGGTTGTGACGAATGTCGGCTAGGCGTGTCTGGATTGCCGCTTGGCTTTGCAATGGAAATTGAGCGCGAAGTATTGATCGCGCCTTGAACTCGATAGGTCCACTTTGTCCGCGATCCGAGAGTTCGAACCAGGTCAAATTTTGCGGCTGCAGCGAATGGCGGCAATGCGGGCTGCCGATGCGGCATCCGAGCGGTGCCCTGGATGTCGGCTCTGGGCCGGAAACACGATCGTGGTTTCCCGCTTGATCTCATCACCGGCAACAAGAAAGCTTCACTGCGGCCTTTTCTGCCAGCATTCTATTATTACAGTAAGATGGCATCACTGATCATCGTCGTATTAGATTTTCCGCAAGTATGCCCAAGAGACATACCCCTTTAGTCTACGAGCACGCTCCAATGAAACGCGGCACCAACGTGTGCCACCGGTCTGCTCGCAGCTGTGAACTCGTAGTGCGGTTCCATTTGGAAGACCAACGATCACATTGAACCCTGTTCCAGGTCCGCTGCGCATTTTTAGCATGTCACCGTCTTCGACTCCAAAAACCTCATATGGTCCCAGTGACGCCGCCACAGCCGGCTCAACGCCAATGACGACCCCTAGGAACAAAGCCGCTAAGGGTGAGAAGATTGCATTGCGCATCTTGATGTCCTGCTTGTTGCCTCAACCACAATCGTAGCAATTCGGGTCACCAGAAGGAACAACTCCCAGAAAGAAATGTACGTGATACCAAAGCCTAAACCCCTACATATCTTCCAAGTGGTGGGGAACTCTGGCCCAGTTGGGGGCATCTTTCGCAAAAACCTTTTTCGATGGGCTGAAGTTGTTTGGTTCATCCAGTGTCCCAGCTGTAATGCTCGTCAATCCGAAGGCTGTCACACCCCACAAGCCTGACCCGCAGGTACCGCAGAAATGCTTGATAACAGGTCGGCCTTCCTTTGAGGTCTTCTCAAAGGTCCGTGGTTTGCCCTTCAGTAGCTGTAGATTTTCTGACTTTATCATGTACCCGGCGTAGCCATCTGTACCGGTCATCGATAGGCAATCTCTGCAAAAACACATGAGTTGCAGTACCGCTTCACCGGTGATCCGGTAGCGCACTTCACCACAGAAGCACCCACCTTCCAATGATTGTGCCATGTTCGTTCATCCCTCTATGTCCACTGGGAAGAGTAGTGAACATCGTATGCGCCCTAATCTGAGGCGGCAACATTTCCACATTGCTTCTGGCTATCTCACGCGGAATTTCATCATCTGACTAAATGCGGCAGTTTCCGGCCGTGAAAAATTCTCTTCTGCGTGAGTACGGTCATTAAAGAGAGAAAACTGTGCGGATGTCCGCTCAGTAAATGTAGGTCCGTTCCATTGAGGATCAGAATCCATTCCGACGAATGGATCTTGCAAAGTCATTGGACAGACGGTCTGAATTGACCGACAATCGGATCATGGAGCTGACGGCAACCACAACTGTCCACCTGATCCATGTGGACCCGGACGTCAACATGGCGCGGTTCTATGGAATAGAGTTGCAGCCAACGCTGTTTGGCGAAGTGTCCGTCCTTCGTACCTGGGGGCGTATTGGCACGAACGGCCAAGCCATGATGGTGACATATGATGATGAAGCCTTGGCTAGTGAAGCGCTCCAAAAACTCGAAAAGCAAAAGCGACGTCGAGGCTACGTCCCGGTCGGTGAGTGATTTCGGGCTGCAGCTTTTGCCCCATGGCAAATCCCGAGCCAGTTGGCTCGTGACCGGGCTCTAGGTTCCAGCCGACGTATCGGCTTCCACCCAGAACACCCCAGCATGATCTCCCTGACGCAATAGCCCCTGAACCGTCTCATGCGAGCCGGGGCAGGGGCTTTGGGCCATGGTCGCTCCATGCTGGGATGATCTGCTCCTCCGGGTGACGATCCCTTTTGCGCTCCCGCAGGATCGAAGATCCTTTGGCTTTTTTTGTTGGTCAGGCGGGATTTGGACAAGCCAAACGCCCCCCGACGTCAGGGGGAAGGCGCGGCCTCCCCCCTCGGACAAGACAAATAGACAAGACCGTGTCCTCGCGCGTTGCGCTGCGGGCCGCACCACACTTGTCGATTTGTCCTGTCTCGCCCCTCTCCGCGTTCGCCACGGGGCAGGTTTTAGAGACGACGCCCTTTCAGGGCTCGGCTCAAAACCAGCACCAAAAGGGGATCAACCCCGGAGGTTGCACGACAAAAGGAGAGACGGTTTTGAACAGTGAAGCAACAACAGACATCGAGAATGACACCAGCCTTCAGGCGGCTGAAATCGCAGCCCAGAATGACCTGTTTCGGAAAGCCCTGATCGATCCAAATGCGGCGATTGAGATGCACTCTATAGGCATTCAAGGGCAGGTGTTTGTCACGCCTGGCGTGTCCGGCGAAGGGGTGGAGTTTCAGACCGCGGCTTTGGCTGCAGTGGCGTCGGATGACCAGTTTGATGAAGGCAATGACCCTTATGGCGATCACACGTTCGGAACGGTGACAGTCAGCGGTCAAAAGCTGTTCTGGAAAATCGATCTGTATGACGCGGATTACAGATACGGCTCCGACCGCCCGTTTGACACGTCAGTGACGCGTCGCGTCCTGACCATCATGTGCCCCAGCGAATACTGATTTCCAACGCAGCTCAGAAAGGGGGTGATGAAAATAAGTCAGGAAACCTTGCAGCAACGACGGCGCGAAGCCGTTGAGCTGGTCAAGAAGGGAGGTCTCTCCGCCAAGATCGGCCTCGCCTTCTTGAGACAACACGCAGCCGCCTAAGCGGCCCCGCTCTACCCCGGAAGGGGTAGGGCACCCTTAACACAAAGCGAAACACTCAAACAAGGATTTGCCCCATGAGCAAAGTCGAAACATTCACCGCACCGGAAACCATCGAAACCCTCGCCCTCTCCGATCTCTACCTGTCTGATCTGAACCCACGACAGGACGTAGCCGAGGACGGCATCGCCCTGCTTGCCGATAGTCTGGTCATGTGCGGCCTGATCCAGAACCTCAGCGGTCTGCGCGATGCGGATGGCAAAGTCGCCATCGTCGCCGGCGGTCGCCGCCTGCGGGCTCTGAACATCGCCGTGACCGAACGCGCCGATCTGGCACAGGTTCCCGTGAAGGTCACAGACAATCGGTTTGTGGCCGAGCAATGGGCCAATGCGGAGAACACCGCCCGCGAGGAACTGGACCCGGTGGACGAGGTCCGCGCCTATGGCAAGATGGCGGAGAAATCCCTGTCTGTTGCCAAGATCAGCAATGCGTTTGGCGTAACCGAAGCCCATGTGCGCCGCCGCCTCGCGTTGGCTGGTCTGCCTGCTGCAGTTTTGGATGCGCTCAAGGCGGGTGAGATCAGCATGGGGCTGGCCAAGGCCATGACCGTCAGCACCGAGGAGGAGAAAATTCTGCAGGTGCTGGAACAGGCCAAGGCGTGCCGGTGGTTTAGTGAGCATGATGTCAAACAGGCCCTGACATCGGAGGCTGTCCGCAGCACCAGCCGCAAGGCCGTGTTTGTGGGGCAGGAGGCCTATGTTGAGGCGGGCGGCACGGTCACCGCTGATCTCTTTGCCGATGAGACCCTCTTCAATGACGGCGCGCTACTGGATCGTCTTTTTGCTGAGAAACTGGCGGCAGAGGCAGAGAAACTGCGTGAAACGAAAGGCTGGAACTGGGTGGAGACCCATGAAGACAGCTACATTCCCTATGGGTTCTCGGGCACCGCAGGCATGCACCGTCTGGAGATGGTGAGCCGGGACTTCACCGAAGGACAGGCTGAACGGTATGACGAACTGGCCGCACTTTATGAGGCTGAGGCTCTGGACGAGGCTGGCGAAAAGGAACTTACGGCGCTCGACGACTATGCCGCGCCGTATTATTCCGACGATCAGCGTAAGCTGTCCGGTGTGTTTGTCTATGTCGGCAATAGCGGCGAGATTAAAACATCCTCGGCTTATGTCGCGGTAGAACATGTGCAAGTCGCCATTGAGGGTGGTGTTCTGGCCCCGGTCAAAGAGCCTGAGGTTAAAGAGACACCAAAACCGGCCTATTCGCAGAAGTTCATCGACGACATGGTGGCGATCCGGTTGGCGGCGGTTCAAACGGCTCTGCTGGACAAGCCTGACTATGTGTTAAGCCTGTTTGCCTTCTTCGCAACCCCGGCCTCCGGTCTGACCTGCACCCTGTTTGGGTTTGGCTATGGTGGCGCTGAGCGGAACACGCCGGAAATCGACGACCAGTTCATCCTCGACCCACGTCTTGGTGGGGAACGGGATGAGGCCGCAGAGGCAGCCTATGACCAGTTCCAGGAGATGGCCGCACAAGGCAGCGTGGAGGCGTTCAGGCCAACCGCCGCGTTGACGAACATACGGCGCAAAAGGATCTGGTCGAAGAACTGAAAATCGAATTGGAGGCTGCGGAGCGGTCAGGGGAGCCGGTTGATCTGAACGATATGCAGGCTCTGGTTTCTCAGCACATGAACGAAGCTCAGGAATACGACCTGTATCACCCCTACTATTCGTCCCTTGCGGATCTGTCCGGCGATAAGGGTTTTCAGGATTCCGACGACTACCAGTCGCCCGGTGATCGCTATGTTCAGTATATGCAATCCGCTTTGGGGCAAGCCGGTTTCGAGAACTACGAACAGCAGACCAAGGACATTGTGAACTCCATCGAGAACATGGAGGCTCTTGCACGAGAGGTTGAAGATCCGCATCTGCGTGCCGCAATGGACGTGCAGATCGGAGAGCTGAAGGGCGATGTTGCCGAGCTACGCCCATATGACACCGACCTGCAGGCGTACACTGTTGCTGACGACAGTTACACCATACCTTTCGTCTACAATCCGCTTGACCAAGCGATCGTATAGTTTTCTATCTATGCGGGAAGCTTTTTTCTTAATCACCGCATAGCATGTGAGCAATATGAAGATTTTGGTTGTTGATGACGAACCATTGTTTTGCGAATTGATTTCGGCTGAACTTGCTGCATGCGGGTTTGATGACGTTCACACAGTAAACTCCGGAGCTGCCGCGATTTCGCTGGTGAGAGAAATTTCCGACCCATTCGACTGCATACTGCTGGATATTGATATGCCCGGCATGGATGGCATTGAGGTCTGCCGCCTTCTGAGAGTTGAGCCCAGTACAACTGAGCTTCCGATCGTAATGGTTACAGCACGGTCCGAAATCGAAAGTGTGGACAGGGCGTTTGCCGCTGGTGCCACCGATTACCTTACCAAGCCAATCGATCGGCGTGAGCTGCAAGGGCGCATGACAATGGCTTCGGGTATGGCCCGCGAGCGTGCCGCTCGCCGGGCCGCACTGGCACGGAACACGTCAACAAATAAGTTATCTTTTGAAGAGTCGTTTCGGCTCCAGATAGATCACTCCAGCATGGATTACCTGGCCATGCAGAACTACGTTCTGAAACTCGGAACTATGAGGTTGTTTAGTCTTGTCGCAATTGCGTTTCAGGTCATCAACGCGAGGCAGCTTTACCAAACTCTCGACAGCTCGGATTTTCAAGACACAATGTCTGACGTTGCCGAGGTGATCGCCGAAGCTTTGGCGTTCAATGATGCGATCGTGTCCTACGTTGGTTCAGGTTTCTTTTTGGCATTGGTCAGCCGTATTCCAGATGTATCGGTCGAGGAAGTTGCCGCTCAGATCGAACTGAAGCTGCAAGACATGAACGAATGGTACGCCAACCTGGATCAGATGCCGGTTCTTATGAGGGTTGGAACGCCCTGTTCCAGGGGAATTGTCAACCTGTCTTCGGCGACTGAGCTACTCGACACAGCTATGCAAAAAACAAAGGAATCCACAGCCGTAGTAGGCGGGGTTATTGCTGAAAGTTCAAAAGTATATTGAAGGCGCGGATGAGCTTGGTGACATAGGATGACAATTAGGTCTGGAACTACAACTGGTGCAAGACAAATGGACGAGGTTCTCAGGCAACTACGTGCCAAATTCGTCATGTCGTGCCAAGAGCGGTTGGAAACTCTCTCTGCTGCCGCAGAGGACCTGAAAGTTGATGCTGAAAACTCTGACGCTCTCGCTCGGGTTCGGCGAGAATGTCACAAGATCGCAGGTTTGGCCGGGTCGCTCGGGTTTGCCACCATTGGCGATCTAGCTGAGGAAATCGACATTAATTTAAAAAAGAACCAGCTTGCTTGGGCACAGATCGAGCCAAGGGCCCAAGATTTGATGGCGCGCTTGGCAAATATCGGGGACTAGGCAACGCTTCTTCGAAACATGTTTTGAACGCACTATTCTGAATATCGCTCGAGGAAAAACTAAAGAACACTGCTATACGTTGGGAAGTCGCATTGAGCACGCAACAAGAAACGCTGAGACAACTAAAGCGAAAACAAAAGCGGACGTTGTCGCTGATTTACGCTGCGATTATTCTTCTTGGATGTTTAAGCATTATTCTTATGGACAAGGCGATTACCAAACAGAAACTTGCGGCAGAGCGGTCCGCCGTTCAACGGTCTCTCAATTTGACCACGTTTCGCTTGGAGCGGCTTATTGAAAGCTACAGCCACATGTCGCGGAGTCTTTCTGTGGCGCAGATGACCGAGACTGAAGTGGAATTTCAGACTTTGGCCCAGTTGCTTCGTGATAACAATCCAATCATTATCAACATCGCGCGTTCGCAAGATTTTATCATCACGGATGTCCATCCGATCGAACCGAACCGAGCCCTTCTTGGATACGATTACCGCGACTATCCTCAGCAACTGGCCACGGTGCAACACGCGTTGGACAGCCAGGAAACGGTGATCTACGGTCCGATCAGCCTGCTTCAAGGTGGGTTGGGTCTTTTGCTGCGAAACGCCCAACCCGGGCCCGACAATGTGGTCGGAACTATCGTTCTCGATTTCAACCGGCTTCTGGCTGAAGCCGGCATGGTAGCCGAGCCGCATGAATATGCGTCGTCGGCGCGAACCGAGATTGCGGAATTAGGCACTCAGATCGTTTTTGGAACCGAAACCGTATGGTCGGATGCCCCGGTACTGACCGAAGTTGAGCTGGGGGATGTCAGGCTGGAGTTGGCCAAAACACCCGCGGGTGGTTGGATGCCAGATACGGCGCATCGTCCGGTGTTGATACTCACAACAGCTGTTCTGGTTATGATTGCTCTGTTTGGAGTTAACTATGCGCGACGGCTGATCGTGGAACGGTCGGACGCCAGACGGCGACTTGTCGATGCAATCAACTCGATTAATGACGGGTTCGTCATTTTCGACAGACAGGACAGATTGCTTTTGTGCAATCAGAAATACCGTGATTTCTTCAACGTTTCCAGCCACCTTATCGAACCCGGGACACCTTTCGAAACAATCCTTCGCGACGAGGTCAGGCAAGGCCAGTACCCAGAGGCGGAAGGGCGCGAAGAGGAATGGATAACAGAACGACTTGAGCTTCATGCCAACCCCAATGCCCAAACTGAAATCGAACTTGCCAACGGAAGCTGGCTAAAAGTTTCAGAATCTCAAATGAGAGACGGGAGCACCGTCGGGATTCGCACAGACATCACTGAACTGAAAAAAGCGCTGCAAGCGGCAGAAGAAGCGATCAGTACCAAGACCGAGTTCATCAACAACATGAACCACGAGTTGCGTGCGCCTTTGACTGTCATTTTGGGATACATTTCATTTTTTAGGAAGGTCGAATTGTATCCACAGTACCAAGCCCTAAAAAATGCGATTGGTACAGATGCCGAGCTGTCGCGATTGTTGGATGATTTCACGGGCGTAATCGTCAATCAGGCTACAAAGTCCGAAGCTTCCGGAAAGCACCTGCTTGGCTTAATAAACTCTGTTCTGGATTGGGCCAAGTTAAGCTCCGGCAACGTTGAACTAAACTTGGAAACCGTACAGCTCGGCACACTCTTGACCGAATTGAGCGAAGAGCTGGGCCCTACAGCCGAAAAGAAAGGGCTTCGGCTGGAGGTTCGGGTTGAACCGGTTTCGATTGAGGGAGACCCATTGCGCCTGAGGCAGATATTCGTCAACTTGCTCAGTAACAGCATAAAGTTCACAGACAAAGGGTATGTCGCCGTTTCCGTCGTACAGGATGGTACCTCGGTTGTGGTCTCAGTCAAAGATAGTGGACGTGGCATACCGGACGATCAGTTAAATTTGATATTTGATCGCTTCATCCAGGTTAACGCAAATCAGAAAGGCCAGACAGGAACTGGACTTGGCCTTACGATTACAAAAGACCTGGTCCAGTTGCATGGTGGGCAGATTACGGTGTCCAGCACTTACGGTGTAGGCAGTACGTTTCAGGTCAGGTTCGAGAAGGATACTCCCGCTTCCCGTGATGCGGAAAACAACGTTGCTGAGAAATCCGATGTTGTTGAAGTTGGTGCCCAACCTGTTTGAACAAAGGGTATATTCAATGAGTCTCTTGAAAAAAGTGGTGCATGTAGACGACGATGAAGACATTCTGACTATCACTCGTATGTCGTTGGAACTCGTCGGCGACTTTGAAGTCACCCAATTCAGCTCTGCAAAAGATGCATTGAATAATCTGGTGGGCTTGCAACCCGACCTTTTCCTTTTGGATGTGATGATGCCGGACATGGATGGCCCCGAGCTTCTTTGCGAGCTGCGAAAGCGCCCGGAATTTCGAGATACGCCTGTCGTGTTTATGACAGCAAAAGCTGAATCCAGCATTCAGAACACCCCCATCAGTGAGAGTGCTTTGGCGTATATAACGAAACCGTTCGACCCTTTCGCACTTCCAGAACAATTGAAATCCTTACTTGAGAACGGTGTTTGAATTTCAATTGCTTTACAAACGCTTAGAATGTCCTCGCTTCCTAAATTGTCGTGGCGTCACGGAGATAAGTTTTTGTTGCTTTCAAATTGCGGTTCTCTACCATAAAGAGTGTTCTAATGCACTGTAGTGCCTAGAAAGTGTATACTTTGAGAAATTAAGGGGGCTATGACTTGAGCAGTCCGCCTGAGTCTGAAACGGGTGGCGTGGTCAACTCTGAAGTGTCGCTTTTGATGCGACAAATGATCGACTATTGTCAGGTTGGAATAGATCTGACAGGGCAGCGGTTGCTCATTTTCGCAGCGGCTCTCGCACTTGCGGCATACTACTATGATGACAAATTTGCGGGAATCCTGCTGGTGCTGGTAATCGCATCAGAACTCTTTGATTATTGGCTTTTCAACAAGGTGACGTCGCAACAAAACACAGATCATCAAGCAGCCAGACGTCTTTTACCCTGGCTTTATCTGAGCACACTTCTCAGCACATCATTGATCATCGCATACTCGATTGGCATTGCATTTATTCAAGGACCGACAAGCCATTTCATGGCTTCATTCTTTCTTTTTGCGGCAGCCCTTTTTGCAGCGATGCACAGCCACTATGTCCTGCACGTTCTGGTAACCCGCCTTTTATGCTTCGGAGTTGCCTTTCTGTTTATACCGATCAGGGATATCGTGATTACGGATGCTCCCATTCAATCGGAGCTCTGGGCACATCTATTCACAAGCATCTTTGTTCTTACATTTATCGTCGACAGTTCGTTGGGTTACCTCAGGATTTACCGACAGCGCACTGCACAGTTCGACCTGCTTCAGGAAGAACATGAAAAATCAAAAATGGCATACAAGGCGAAATCTGAGTTCATTTCAACAATGAGCCATGAACTCAGGACACCGCTGACATCAATCCGGGGGGCAGTTGGTCTCGCACGCTCAGGCAAGCTAGGTGATTTGCCGGAAAAAGTAGCCGATGTTCTGGATGTCGCCAACCGCAACTGCATCAAGCTTCTAAAGCTTGTAGACGAAATTTTGGATCTTCAAAGCGTTGAGTCCGGTCGCATGAAGTACGCGCACGAATTGCTCGACATACGTCAGGTTGTTTCCGACGCAGTTGAAGACACAAAATCCTTTGCTGTCGAACGTGCTGTGTCCATTAAGTCGACCCTGCCGGATCAAGCGATAGTTGTGCGCGGCGACAAATACAGGCTTCAGCAGGTTTTCGAGAACATTTTATCAAATGCCATTAAGTTTTCGCCTGCCAAAAGCGAAGTTCTGATCTCGGTGGAGATTGAAGACACCAGGGTGAGAGTATTGTTCCGAGACGAGGGAATAGGCTTGTCCGAACAGGACCACGAAAAGGTTTTTGACCGTTTCACACAGGTGGATTCATCAGATACTCGGAAAATCGGAGGCACCGGCTTGGGCATGAACATTTCCAGGCAAATCATGAGTGCGCATGACGGAAGCATCAGTTACAAAAAGAATGATGGCCCAGGAACCACTTTCCTCGTAGAGCTGGAGCGTGCCTTCAATAGCTCAGGACTTCGTTAGGCGCCTATTGCGATCATGGAGCCCACCAATGGCTTTCGCGTGAAGTTCGAGTGTTACAATACGAAGGTTCGGTATAACGCTCATCTGCGCCTAAAGGCGTATACCACAATCGAACCCGTTATTCGTTGGTGGGCTGCAAGTTAACATAACGACATCTGGCGAGCACTTGTAAATCACCCGCCGCGGACTGCAATGTGCGCCAATGCGGCGATCAGGTCTGTCCGCGTGACAATCCCGACAATGCGTCCGTATTCGAGGACAGGGACGGCGTCGACATCCTCAACCGCCATCATCGGAAACAGCACCCCGAGGGGTGAATTTGTCGTCACGCGTGGGCCTGCCACTTCCATGATGTCACCCGCTGTCACAGGCATCTCCGTTTTGCGATCCAATAATCGGTTGAGTGACGGAAGATATCCGCGCTTCAACCTGATCGCGTCTTCACGGGCCTGTCTGATCAGATGCATCTGAAAAATGACGCCCAGGAACTTTCCATCCTTCCCTACGACAGGAAGAGAGGTGAACCTGTGCCTTTTGAACAGGTCGGCAACCTCTCCGAGCGCCGTCTCGGGACCCACTGTGATCAGACTGGAGGACATGATATCTTTTGCCGTCAAAGGGGCGGTCACGTGTGTGAATCCCGGAGACAAAATGGCCACTGAAACGGTTGGATGATCTGACCGTCGCGGAGCAAAATTCCGCAGTCTGACACCTGAGGCGAACGAGCTGAGGGTGGGGAGATGTATTCAGTGGAACTTTATAGCCGGGTGCGGCGGGCATGCCATGTTGACGGGATGAGTAATAGCGCTGCGGCGCGTCTGTTTGGCATTGATCGTAAGACCGTTGCGAAGATCCTGAAGCACTCGGTTCCGCCGGGTTACCGGCGTGAAGGGCCGCCAGTTCGCCCCAAGCTTGATCCGTTCGTGGCGATTACGCCTTCCGCCTTGATCCCGGTCGCATCGATCAGGAGGTGCAAGGGGCCTGCTCCGCCACGATACGGGATGGAGACGTTCAATGTTTTCTGCCGCCGACACAGGGTGCTGAAATCCGGCACCTTCCAGTCGAGACCAGCCAACCGCAACAGGCTCTCAACGAAACCGGTCGTCTGACGAAGGGGCAGACCGAATAGAACCTTCATTGTCAGGCAAACCTGGATCGCGGCGTCGCTGAATTCAGGTTGTCGACCGCGCTTGCCTGTCGCTGGCGCATACCAGGTCATCTCGGGATCAAACCAGATCGATAGTGAACCGCGCTGCTTCAGCGCCGTGTTGTACGAAGGCCAGTTCCTGGTCTTGTACTTCGTAAGGGACCAACTGCTCATGCCCATCAGCTAGCACTCTGGATTCAAACAGTGAATCCCTCACCCCATTTGTGCAACAAAGCCGGCCAAAGGCCGTCAAACATCTGTTTGACGCTCCCAAATCTCGGGTTGTGTGACCATGGAGGCGATTTCGATCCGCGACGGCGAGATGATAACGACAGCATATTCGGGGTCGTCCACGCCTGAAACATAGGCTTTCAGCCCATCGAACCAAAAGTCGCGCCGATCCTCCGCAGATGTTGAAATCCGCGCATTGCCATCGACTTGCAGCCATTGCTTCGCAAAAAAGTCGGTGGCCCCGAGCGTCACATGTATGGCGGGCGTGCGCCGAATCTGTGCGATCTTGCGGGAGCTAAGGTGGGTACTGAATCTCACAGTAAGATCCTCGTCCATTCTGCCGACGACATATCGGACCCAAGGCAATTCATCATGAGTTAGCGTTGCAACGGCCATCAGTTGCAGACCGGGCGCGAGCGCGCGGATGCGATCAGCAATATCACCCATTTCTTGAACTCCCCTGTTCTTCGGTATGGTGGTTGGAGTGCGCCTTGCCGATCCTTTCGAGCTGACGCCTCACAATCAGGAAATGAAACGGCAGGATGGCCATGAGATAGGCCTTCCCGAACATACCATGCGTGCGCACGAGCGATGTTGCGCAAAGCTGGCGAGCGTCGCCGAGGTTTTCAATCTGATACACGAGCCGCACATCCGCATGCCGATCGTCGACGCCCAGAATAGTTGCGCCGGATGTTTCCGCGTTCTGGTCAAAGGGTGCGATGGCAGCAGGGCCAATGGGCTTCAAACCAAAGGGCCGAACCATAATGTCGCGGAAGCGGCCAAGGAGCTGCTCGACGTGCCCGGTCCCGCGTGCGGCCATCATTTGCGTAATAGTCCTGCGATCATCTTGCGCGACCCTGATGTGCATTGTGTCGGCATAGTCGAAGTCAAATCGCGCCAGCTCGCCGCAAATCTTTGCTCTGGCATCATCGAAGTAGGGGCCGCGCCCCCTACCAGGAGATTTCTTGAACGGGGTCTTCATGACAGGGCCACTGCAAGGCTGGCAATGCCGAGCGCCATAACGAGCGGCGAGAACAGCCGGTCGTCCATCCACGCGAATTTCGTGCTGCGGACCCGTTTCGAGAAGCCGATATAATGGAAATCGCCGATCGCCCTGAGCACAAAAATCGCACCCGCGCCCGTAAGGAGCGCACGGGAGGCCGTGGAGGTGAGCCGCAATTCAAGGTCGTGATGCACTAAAAGCGCGAGGCCCGCGACGAGGGCTAGGTAGGTCGCGGCAAGCATGGTTCCGAGCGGGGATGGGTGGAACAGTTTCGACCCATCCTCGCGCCGCGTGGGAATGACATGATCGGCAAAAAGGCGCCCACCTGCAATCCAGTAAAAATGGAAAGCACAGACGGCCAATAGGGTTGTGACAAGAAACCCAATGACTAGGACTTGGACCAACATCCGCTCCTCATTTAACATACATTAGTGTATTTTATATATTTGCGCACCCGCGCCATTGTCAATACAGTGCTGCATGTTACGCAAGGGGGAATCGATGGGCCGACCACATAAGCTGACGACCGAGGACTGGCTGAGGATCGGGTTCGACGCCTTGAAGAAGAAAGGCTTCAACGCACTGAAAGCCGATGCTCTAACTAAGGAACATTCGGTCACGCGGGGCAGCTTTTACTATCATTTTAAGGATGTTGCCGAATTTCACCGCGCCCTTGTCGCACACTGGCGAGAGACGGCTACAGAAAATGTCATCGCTGGACTGAACGCTTTGCCCTCGGGCCGAGAGGCGCTGCGCTCGCTCCTGTTCTTGGCTTTCGGCGCAGTGGATTCCCTGGAGCGGCAAATGCGGTTCTGGGCAGCTTGCGACGAAATCGCTGCCAGCGCCATCCTTGAGGTGGATCGCCGGCGCATCGACTATCTCCGGCACATTCTCATGGAGATGGGCCTCACTGAGCAAAAGGCTGCCGCTCGCGCAGAAATCATCTACGACGCATACATCGGTTATAGTTTGAGGCGCGAGGTTCAAGCCGGGACGCTTGGTGATCTCGTTGCTGAATTGATGGGCTTTGCGGAAGGCTAGGCGCTTCACCACGCCTTGAAGAACGCCCTCCGCATCGGCCGCCAAGGTGAAATCCGTGATCGCACCGGTTCTGTCGCAAACTTTGTTCCCACCTGTCAGGTCAAGCTTAGTTTTGGTAGCGCATGCTCCAAATTACAGGAGCAGACCGTGACAATCTCATTCAAGGGTGCACACTTTCCGAAAGAAGTGATCTTGTATGCTGTTTTCTTCTATCTGCGATACGGCGTGTCTTACCGGGATCTGGAAGAAATCATGGCTGAACGTGGCATTGAACTGGATCACGCGACGCTGAACCGTTGGGTGAGTCGATATGCCGGTCTTGTAGCTGATGCTTCACGGTACAAAAAGCGCCCTGCCGACCGTTCATGGCGCATGGATGAGACCTATGTGAAGGTGAAGGGTGAGTGGGTTTATCTCTATCGCGCCATCGACAAACACGGAAAGACCCTTGATTTCATGCTATCCAAGCGCCGGAACAAAGCGGCTGCGACCAAGTTCTTCGCTCGCGCGCTTGAGACGAACGGTTTGCCACGGAAAATTGTCATCGACAAAAGCGGTGCGAACACAGCTGGCATCAAGGCAATAAACAAGATGCTGAAAGGCTTTGGTTGTCCGGTACCGATTGAGATGGTCAGGCGGAAATACCTCAACAACATCATTGAACAAGACCATCGCTTCATCAAACGTCGGATCAGGCCCATGTTGGGTTTCAAGTCTTTCGATTCAGCTGCATCTGCCCTGGCTGGCATCGAACTGGTCAACATGATCCGCAAGGGTCAATTCACGCCCGGACTCCGTCCGTTTCAGCAGTTTGTTCAACTGGTAGGATAATCAACCCACCTGCGCCATCTCCCCAGCCTTCAATGAAAATTGCGACAGAATCACGCAGTTCTGGTAATGCGTGCTGGAACATGGCGGGGGGCAAACCGTGACAATCTCATTTAAGGGCGCGCATCTTCCGAGAGACGTGATTTTGCACGCGGCTTTCTTCTAGCTGCGCTACGGTTTGTCATATCGGGATCTGGAAGAAATCATGGCGGTACGCGGCGTTGATCTGGATCATGCAACGCTGAAGCGCTGGGTCAGTCGATATGCTGGTCTCATTGCGGACGCAGCGCGGTGCAGAAAGCGTCCCGCCGACCGTTCGTGGCGGATGGATGAATCCTATATGCGGGTCAAAGGGAAATGGGTTTATCCTTATAGAGGGCTCTGTTGCACAAAACCTTTGAGGGATTCATCTCGTGAATCCAGCATGGTAGCTGGGATGCATGGGCAGACCCACATCCCCGACCTACAAGACCAGAAACTGGCCAGCCTACAATGAAGCGCTCAAGCGCCGAGGCTCGCTGGCAATCTGGTTCGACCCTGAGATGAGCTAGGATGCCGCGCCGACAGGCAGGCGTGGCCGCCAGCAGAGCGACAGCAACGTCGCTATACAGACTGCCTTTCGATGAAGGTGCTGTTCGGGATGGCGCTGCGGCAGACAACCGGCTTCGTCGAAAGCCTGTTGCGCCTGGTTGGCCTCGACTGGACGGTGCCCGACTTCAGCACGCTGTCGCGCCGTCAGAAGACGCTGGCCGTCAATATCCCGTATCGCGGCTCCAAGAGTCCGTTGCACCTGCTGATCGACAGCGCCGGCATCAAGGTTGAGGGCGAAGGCGAATGGCACGCCCGCAAGCATGGTGGCCCGAAGCGGCGGGTCTGGCGCAAAATCCACCTCGGGATTGACGAGGAAACGCTGGAGATCCGGGCCGTCGAGATCACCGGGAGCCACATCGGCGATGCGCCGGTCTTACCCGACCGGCTCAACCAGATCCCGGCGGACCAGGAAATCGGCAGCGTCACGGCAGACGGCGCCTACGATACACGCAGATGCCACGATGCCATCGCTGACTGCGGCGCCCACGCTGTCATCCCGCCCCGCAAGAACGCGAAGCCCTGGAAGACGATCACCGCCGGAGCCGTGGCGCGAAACGAAGCTCTGCGAGCATCGAAATACCTCGGTCGTGCCCTCTGGCGACGATGGAGCGGATACCACCGCCGAAGCCGCGTCGAGACAAAGATGCATTGTGTGAAACTGCTGGGGCAGCGCCTCATGGCACGAGTCTTTGACCGACAGGTCGCGGAGCTTCAGGTCCGCATCGCCGTCCTGAACGGATACACCGCGCTCGGCATACCCGTAACGGAAGCTGTGGGATAAGTCCGTCCGGGGATAGGGGAACCTCCGCGTTCAGCCGATTTGTGCAACAGAGCCAGATGCCGGTAAAAATGCTCGCCACGCCCATCCTTGGAATAGGCAAAACGGTAGATCGTCTCGTGGCTCACACGGATCGGGTGGCGTTCCAGGCGCATGCGACCTGCGATCTGCTCCGGAGACCAGCCAGCTTTCAAGCGTTCCTCTACGGCAGCCTTCAAATCCGGATGCGCGATCATCTTCCGATGGATGGCCCGGCGGCGTTCATACATATTCTGTGCTGCTACCGCGTGATAACCGTTCAGCTGCGGCAGCTCTTTGTCCCTGAAGAAATTGCGTTTCAATTTGCGATAGATCGTCGACGGAGCGCGACCCATCCGATCCGCGATCTCTGGCACCGGCATTTTGTCTTCACGCCACTTGGCAATCTGGCTGCGTACCTCCAAACTCAGGTGAGGGTAACGGTTCCGATCGCCAAGACAGTTCGGTAAGTTCAAAACTTTGTAAGAAAGCCGGCTCACGCTTATTCCAATCCACGTCAGATACCTTGGCAATGCCGATCCCAGAGTTTGCGACACATCCTGGAATAGTTCGATTTGCTTGGGGTCTGCTTGGTCTCTTGTCACTTGTATCTTGCAACTTTATAAGAACCCCCGGAATATTTTGGATGCCAAGACAGCGACAGAGTGCTTCGCAGGGATGGTTGTGTAAGGAATGCTGCAAGGCGCAAAAAGCAAGTCCGGACAAGGGGACAGAATGGAAGAGCTTGCAGGGCAGGTCGCGGCGCTGAATGAAAAGGTAGAAGCCCTTCAAAGGCAGCATGCCTTTGATATGCGCCAGATGGAAATTGCTTTTTATCAATCAGAAGTGCAGCTGCAGCAGCAAATCAGAGAAATCCTGCGGCAAACCGGGAATATGGGCCTCACAACTATTCCAAGTCACACATTTATCCGCGACACACTCTGGAAGCGTATCGTTTTCCGCAAAACCGGAAAGCCAAAAAAGCTGTTCAAAGTTGCCTTTTTCAAGTCCAATGGCAAGGTGCGCGGATATGCCAAAAGAATTGTTTTCAAGAAGGACGGCTCTCCTCGTCCACATTTCTTGCCCGAACTTCAGATGCAAGCAAATAATAGATGAATGCTCTTTGTGCTGCAGATAGCGCACTTTTTTCGGAGACAGAAATGTCAGATGACTCCCCGCAAAACGCTTCTGATTGCAGCAGCGACGCCCCTTTGGTTTCGATCGTTATTCTGAATCTCAACAAGCCAGACATGACGATCGACTGTCTGAAAAGCATCTGGAAAAACACGACAGGCATCCCGTACGAAGTTATTGTTGTTGACAATGGTAGCTCTCCAGAAAATCAAAAGCGCCTTGCAGCCTATGAAGGGCCGCACAAATTGGTTCCGCTTGCGATCAATCGCTTCTTTGGTGAGGGAAACAATGTCGGAACGGAATTTGCCAAAGGCACATACCTGCTCTTTTTGAACAATGATGTCATCGTGACGCCTGATTGGCTGCCGCCTCTGGTCGATGTTTTCGACTCCCATCCCGATGCGGGATGCGTAGGCCCCAAGTTCATCTATCCAAGCGGTGAATTGCAAGAAGCCGGAGCGCTTCTCGATCCCGAGGGGTTCTCCGTTCAGATTGGTAAGTTCCAGTCTCCTGATCAGCCGCGCTTTAATCGAATGCGGGTTGTCGACTACGTCTCGGCGGCCGCTGTTTTGATGCGCAAAGCGGATTTCGATGCCGTTCTGGGCTTCGATTTCCGTTATGAACCTGCCTATTACGAAGACTGTGACCTTTGCCTGAAGATAGGCACTTTTGGGAAAAAGACGTATTACGTCCCTAAGTCAGAGGTCATCCACCGTGAAAATGCCACTACAGCTGACAAGAGCCTTAAAGACAAGCTTAACAGTATCGTTGAAGTCAACCAGGCCAAGTTCGTTGATCGCTGGCACAGCTTCCTGACGACCGGCGTGCATGACGGCAAATTCTATAGTGCACCACTGCTGCCGGCCCGGGTTGCTTCGGCACGTAAGACAGCGGGAATTTTTACGCCCTATAATATTATCCCCGGAGGGGGAGAACGCTACCTGTTCAGCATTATGAAAGTGCTGGCAGCGCACGGCTATGGTCTTACGCTCATTGTGCCAGAGCTTTACTCCCGGCTTCGTATATCGCTGGTTCTTGATCAACTCGACCTTGATCTGGATGGGATCGACATCATCACGCATGCCCAGGCGGAGGCGGGTGCGCAATTTGATCTGTTCTATTGTCTGGGGAATTCGCTTGTTCCGACATCGCGCGCTATGGGGCACATCAATCTGTTCTGCTGTCAATTTCCCTTCAAAACCAACGAAGATCATACCCGGCAGCATCTATCCTTGCTCCGGGACTACGACGCGGTGATCTGTTATTCGGGATTTGTCGAGCAAGAGATCCGCAAACAGTTGCGCCATTTCGAGGCACCCGAGCCTGCCATTCATGTGGTGGCCCCACCGGTCGGGATCGTTGCCGAGGTCGATCCACAGACGGCAAAATCAGGCATTCTCGGAATTGGCCGTTTCTTTATCGGAGATCATTGCAAACGTCAGGATGAGATGGTCAAGGCCATGAAGACTCTGTCTGAGCAGGGAGCAGATACAAGCCTTGATCTTGTCGGCTCTTTGCATCCCGAACCGATCCATCGCGAATATTTGGCCAATTGCCGACAGATAGCTCGGGATCTGCCGGTTTCATTTCATATCGACGCCCCTGTCTCTGTCCTGTCGGGGCTTTTGCAACGCGCGTCGATCTATTGGCATGGGGCGGGTCTTGGTGTTGATGTCAAAAAGTGGCCTGAGCATTGTGAGCATTTCGGCATCAGTGTCGTAGAGGCGATGTCAGCAAGGGTCATCCCGATCGTTGTGAACAACGGAGGGCCGTCCACGATTGTCGAGGACGGCATATCGGGGTTCCATTATGGCTCCCGGGAAGAGCTTGTGCAGATCACGCACGCGCTTCTGTCCTATTCGGAGGATAAGTTGATCGAATTGCGTGATAATGCGCAGGCCCGAGCCCAGCTTTATTCTTTTGCGGCTTTTGAAGCACGTTTTGCTGATGTCTTGGTGTCAATGGAGAAGAAAGTATCCCAGCGCTTTGAAACCTCATCCGCACATGCTTCTGTCAGCACGCGCTAGTTACTATAAGGTGCCATATGAAAACGGAATTCTCTCCAGATTACCAAATCTCTTTTGCTTGCAATATCTGTGGTCGGTCTAATACCCAGGTCGCAGGCACCTTTCACAGAGAGGCCCCAAATTGTTCTGGCTGCGGATCCACGCCGCGTTTCCGCGGGATTATTCACGCTCTCAGCCTTGGCCTGATGAAGCAGTCGCTTCCGCTCAAACAGTTTACTTCTGACCCTCATGTGAAAGGGATCGGAATGAGCGAGTGGGAGGGATATGCGCGGATCCTTTCGGAGAAATTCGACTTCACTAATACGTTCTTTCATCAGGAGCCATTCCTTGATGTGGTTTCACAGACGCATTGGCAAAACTATCAAGGTAGTGATTTCCTGATCTGCACCGAAGTCTTTGAACATGTGCTGCAGCCTTTGGAACCTGGGTTCACGAACATGCGCAAGATGCTCAAAACGGGCGGCCATCTTGTCTTTTCGACCCCGTTTGGTGATGCGCCGAAGACCATCGAGCACTTTCCGGGCATGGTTGATTTTGTAACATGCCAGATGGGAGAAGACTGGCTGGTTGTCTCGAAAAAGAGCGATGGCAGTTATCAGGTATATGATGAACATGTTGTTTTTCACGGTGGCCCAGGCACGGTGCTCGAAATGCGGATTTTCGGGCGCGACGAGCTGGTCAAGCAGTTGGAAGCGGCTGGTTTTGAGGTCACCGTGCTGGATGAAGCTGTGCCAGAGATTGGGTACTACTGGCCCAGTATCGTAGATCGACCGGAATTCGGACATATCGGTGAACACTACGTTTTGCTCTGCAAAGCTGTTTGATTGATAGAATCCGGCGTCACATGAAGGAGGTGATATGACTTTTGTTTCCTATGCTCAGAATTTTGAAGACCTCATTCTTTGGCGCGCCCTCAAGGATGTCGAAAAGGGGTTCTATATTGATCTTGGTGCCGCCTGGCCGAGCTTTCATAGTGTCACATTGGCATTTTATGAACGCGGCTGGAGCGGAGTTAATGTGGAACCCAATCCAAGACTTTTGAAGGAGCTCAACAAAGAGCGGATTCGTGACACGAACCTTGGCGTTGTGATTGGTGACAGCGAGGGAGAGGTGACTCTCAGCATCTTGAGCAATGCCGGATTGTCTACAGCTTCTGACGAGATTGCTGCCAATCATGTCGAGGCCGGGTTTAGAAAACAAACTGTTGTGGCACCGATGACGACTCTGACCGATCTATGTGACGCCCATATGGGTGATGTGTCCGACATCCATTTCCTGAAAATCGATGTGGAGGGCTATGAGGCCCAGGCCCTTCGTGGCAATGATTGGGGCCGCTTCCGGCCTTGGATCATTTTGATCGAAGCGATGGAGCCAATGTCCCAGGTGACCAATCATCACCTTTGGGAACATCAGTTGACAGTGGCGGACTATCGCTATGTCTATTGCGATGGTTTGAACCGCTATTATTTGGCGGCAGAACATTATGATCGTCTTGTCCCGGCCTTTGCCTATCCACCGAATTTGTTTGACGATTACATGAGTGTGACGCAGCAAACAGCGATGGTAGAGGCAGAGCAGCGCCGTAATCATATTGTAGATTTGCAGCAACAGATCACCGCCGCAGCTATCCGCGAAAGCCAGATGGAAGCGCAGAATGCAGAACTGATGAATGAGCTTTCGGCGCTACGCAAACACGTGGAGGTCGATGCCACATATCAGGCCTCTCGCGGGATGATTGAGGCTGTTTTTTTCAAGATCAGTGGAGAGCCGAAAAAAATTGTGGCCAACCTGCTTTTTCACTCCTCAGGGCGCATTCGCTCTATCACCCGCAGAATTGTTCTGAAGCGCAGTGGTCAACCTCGCGCATCTTTCAGAAAGTGGATGCACTCGGCAACCTATCAAGCGCTCTCTAACGCTTATAAACTGCCGAGATAAAGATCAGATTGGGCGGGCAAGCCATGCTGGCCCCATCAGACCTGTGGTGTCGGGGACCATTTCGCCCTGCAGCTCTGTACGTTTGAGGAGATCAAGAAAGAAGTCTTCACGAAAGCCCAGTTCCAGCCATTTGTTGCATGTGATTGCCCAGACAGCTTCCCCGTCATAGCGCAGCCCCCAAGGGAAAGAAAAACCGTTGGAAATCGGCTCTGCAAAAAAAGCGATAACACCGTTTTCTGTCAACACATTCTCACGGATATGGGTAAGCAGGCCCTGAAACTCGAAGCAGTGGTGAAAACTTGATGAAAACAGCGCCACATCATAGCGTTGTCCGGGGTTGCGCGCCGCTTCGAGGAAATCGGCATGATAAGTGCGCAGGGATGTGGACAGCGCTTTTGCCTCATTGGTGATGCGTTTCAAAAAAGCCTGATCGATATCAACTGCACAGACATCCATACCGGCCCGCGCCATTGGAATGGCCGTATTGCCCCAACCAGCCCCAAATTCTATGATGCTCTTGGCATGAGGAGCATGCTGTGCGATAACGCGAAACCCTTGGACCGCCTTGCCGATCTCATGCGCCACGACGCCCAGATTGTCTGATGTCCATGGAAAGCCACGTGCAAAAGCCTCATCCGAAAGATGTGAAGACGTCAATTCATTCTGAACATCGTAGGGTGTGTCGACGAGTTTCTGATAAAGCTCCGTGACCTCTTGGCGATATGCATCCGAGAAGGGATCATCTGCCTGCATGGTGTAGGCAAAGTTGAATTTTTTCCACAGTGCACTGAGTTCATCAAAGTTTTTGGCTGCTGCCAGTTGCTCTTTATAGGCTTGAGCTCGTGTAATGAACTCTGATGCCTTCGCAGTCTTTGGGGGCAAGGGTTTTGACACGGCCAGTGACTGCGGGGCCGCCCCTGGAGTGTTCTTTTTGGTTTTGAACCAGCGCACGGAAGGTATCCTTGTCTCTTTTTAGATGTGTAAAGCGGCTTTAGAGCTTTTCGGTTTTGGGGTCACTGCATAAAAGTGACTATATTATCCGGCTTGCGCGAACTTTACGGGAACATCCGCGTTTTCAGTCGGATTTCTGGTCTCTGAGAACGTTGTAGAGGTTGGTTTTGCTGATTTTTAGGTGCGCTGCTGCCTCTCGGGCAGTCAATCCATCACTGAAATGAGCTCTGGCCTGCTCCAGCTTTTGGGTGTAACGAAAGGCTTGCGTCCGCCTTTTCGGGACGTGGGGCTGAGCGGAACGGTATCCCGCCATAAGAGGCCGATAAGGCTCCGTCGCAAATTTCTTTGCCGCGCAGAGGTCCCTGAGGCGTGGGTTCTGCATGGCCCTTGGTCCTCAACTGATGCGCACAGCGTGCGCCCGTGGCCGGTGATACCTTCAGGCGCAACACTGACGCACACCTGCTTGACCTTTCTTCAATGTATCTCTGAAACCGCGTCCAAAGTGCCGATGGCAACGGTGCTGACATGATCCACCCTACCAAACAGGATGAATCACAGATCAGCACTCAAGGGATTCCCTCGCAATTCAAGTTCAGCCCGAAACGCTTTAGCGCCACATCAGGAGATCTTTGAATTGCCAATCTGACCCAGATAGATACTCAATGATTTCATCGACTGATATATTTTTTTCGTCCCCCAATTGCCGGTTGGGAAAACTTTCAAATCGTGCCCGGAGCGCATCCATATCGAAATCTGGTTTTTCGATGCGCCAGATCTCGATCAAGGCGACATCGATCCGTTCCCAGATCTCCATGGGTGTCCGTGTTATAATAACTTCGTCAAAACCCTGCGTGTCCGATTTCCAGACTAAGGCTTGTTTATGTCTTACGTGTTCGGCCATCCATGTCTGAGTATCATGCTGGCTGACGCGCACTTTTTCAAAGCTGCGCGCGCGCATGGCATCCTCATTCAAAGAGTAATTCCCGATGTTTTGCATGTCGCGGTAGAATTCCACTATGCCATCTTCGCGGCCAAGGGCTGCGTTGAAAAAGGTTACGCGATCGGAGAACGGGGCAAGATTGAACTTTAGAGCCGCAAAGTTGTGATGGTCTGGCTCAACACAAAGCGCATGCTCAATCTGATCGGACAGGACCTGAATTTGCCGGCTAAACATGCCGATATTCGCGCCAATATCGAGCAGTGTATAGCGTCGGCCCTCTTTGAGGTGCCCAGCAAAAGCAGCGAGGTTTTCATATTCCCAGCGCGCATCTGCAATGATGGCCGGGCTCATTGTCTTGTCATCCGGGACAAGCAGCCCCTGTCCCGCAGTCCCCAACGGGCCGTCTTTTTTGAGGGTAAAAAGAAGCCCGGTTCGGCTCAATGTGTCATGCATGTTGTCTGGCCAGTCGCCCATGGCATTTATCTTGCGGTTTTGTGCCACCAGCGTTTTTTGTGTCTCATCCAGATCATAGGCCAAAGATCGGAACAGCGATGTGCCATGGCGATTATGGCTGAGCTCTATAGTTTCCCAATCATCGGGCAAATTGCCGAAACAGGCCACGATCAGCCCGTCTCCACTGAAGGATTCATGTACGTCATGTTCCGCGACAATGCGGGCCCCGGATTTCTGCAGGATATCGACGCATTTCTGGTGCGTCAGGGGGTCACCGCTGATCTGGTGGGCATGAGTGGAGACACAGACCCAACCGATTTTGCCGGACGAAAACAGCGGTTTGCAGCTTTCCAGAACAGCAACCTCATCGCCTTGAATGTCGCAATGCAATAGATCGAGATAGTCCCATTTTTCTGCGGACATCAGATGGGCAACCGAATAGCAGGTGCTGCGCATCTCACCGCTCGCCTCACCGGTAAAGGGCATGTCTTCGACGAATTGAGGCCCTGCAAAACCGGAAAGGAATTTGGGTGCCAGCCCATTGAGAGCGGCATTGGCCTGACCAACGGCCAGATGTGCCGGTTCCGGCTCAAGAACCACCGCTTTTCGATCGGGGCTTTGGTTGAGGAACCACAAGCTGTAGTAGGCCCAAAATCCGCCTAACTCTATCATTCGAGCCGAGGCAGGCAGTCTTTTGACAACCTCGTGGAAGACTCGCTCTTCTTGAGGTTCGTGGTGTCCTTTCGCCGCGCGGATGAGATTGCTCATCCACGCTCCGTAATAGCCACCGCATAGCACACGCAGCCCATTATGCATGATCTGGATGCGGCTGCCGTTTTCATCCTCATAGATGGCACCAGCATCGCTGACTTTTGGAATGGCATCTGCATCAGAGCATTGCAAACCCATGGCAACGCGCGCCTCAAAAGATGCCACCGATGGTGGATAGTTCATGCGAGTACTCCCGAAATTTGCTTGCTAGTTGTGTTTGCCGAGTGGCTTTGGGATGTCAATAGAGACTCCCGGCAAACCCAGCGCGGTTCTGTCGCTAACTCCGCCCCCACCTGTTAGATCGAACGCAGTTCTGTTAACGCATGATGGAACATGACAGGAGCAAGCCGTGACGATCTCAGTCAAGGGTGCGCATGGTTCCGTAGCAAAGTTTGCAGTTGTTCAGAAACCCGCTTTTTTGTCGATGGGTTAGGCAGCCAGTTCTGCGAACTGTAGAAATGAACAGAGTCCGGGCGTGAATTGGCCTTAGCGGATCATGTGCGCGACTTCGATACCTGAAAGAGTTGCAGATGCGGATTCAAAAGACTTGAAGCCAAGCATCGGGCGGGTTCGTCTTTTGATAAACCTGTGATCTTGTTCCAAGATGTTACATAGGTATTTTTGCCTCACCATCTCGATCGGGAGCGGGCAACCAAAACCTTTGAGCATCTTGTTTATGGCCTTGATACCAGCTGTGTTGGCGCCGCTTTTGTCAATGACGATTTTTCGCGGTAGACCATTGACCTCCTACATCTGAGCGAAGCGTTTTGTCGCAGCCGGTTTGTTTCGACGTATTGAAAGCATGAAATCGCGAGTTTTGCCGTGCTTGTCGACCGCTCGGTAAGGGTAACCCAGGTGCCTTTCACTTTGAAATACGTTTCGTCAATTCTCCAAGAGCGATCACACGGAGCCTTACGATGGCGCGCTGTTTCAGCAATTACGCCTGCAAACCGTGTCACCCAGCGGTTCAGCGTTGTGTGATCGACGGAAACACCTTGCTCATGCATGATCTCTTCTAGATCGCGGTATGACACGCCGTACCGGACATAGAAAAACACAGCAAACAGGATAACATCCTTCGGATATTGCGCGCCTTTGAAATAGATCACCAATGGACTTTCGACTTTAAAATTTCGATAGCCATTCATCCGAAGCACTCTTGAGCGTCAACAGTCAAAAGTTTGCAACACATCCTTCAGGAGAGAGAGAAGCGGTCAGTCACACCGAAGTAGTATATAGGCGCTTCGTGGCAAAGTGGAAACAGCGGTCACCAATGGCCACGCCCGTTTCTCCTCAGTAGCTCACCAAAAGGCATTGCCAGTTGATTGGGTTGTCCTTCTCGGATAGCGCGGTACCATGACCATACCGACCTCATTGCCGCGGCTGAAGGGCTTCCGTTTTCCTCGCGAAATCATCGCCTATGCGATGTGGGCATATCATCGGTTTGCTCTCAGCACAGCAGATGTCGAGGACCTCCTGGCGGAGCGTGGCGTCATCGTCAGTCGTGAAGCGGTTCGTCTCTGGGTGAACCGTTTCGGGTCTCAGTTCGCGGTTTGTATCCGACGCGACCGGCCCCGGCCGCACGACAAATGGCATATGGACGAAGCGGTCGTCCCGATCAACGGCGTAAAACATTGGCTGTGGCGTGCAATCGATGGCAACGGAGATGTACTCGACATTCTGATCCAGCCTCGCCGCAATGCCAAAGCCGCAAAGCGTTTCTTCGGCCGACTGGTTGCAGCCTATGGCGAGCCGCGTGTCGTGATCACGGATAAGCTGCGCAGCTATACCAAGCTGATCAAGGCCATCACGCCAGACGCCGACCATCGGGCGCACAAGGGGCTCAACAATAGGATTGAAGGGTCACACTGGCCGACGCGAGAACGGGAAAAGATGATGGGTCGGTTCAAGTCACCACGCCAGGCGCAACGATTTCTCGTCGCCCACGACCATATCAGTACGATCTTTGCCCCCGCCGCTATCGCCTTTCCACTCTCTCCTACCGCCATGCCAGAGCCGACACGTTCAAGCTGTGGGAAGGTTATGCTGCCGAACTATCGGCCTGATTGCGCGGTCCCACGCTTATTCCAATCCACGGCAGATAACTTGGCAATGCCCCAAGAAGTCTTTCAGTATCGGAGGCGAATACCGTTGCACCTGACGCTGATATTGTGTGGCGAGAAGACCCGCCCGGAGATAGATATTAACAAGTCGGCCGTATCATGCACGATACAGTAGCGCGTGAGACTGTCGGTCTGCCATTCGCCATTCTGCTCGAACAGCACAGCGCCGATCAGGCGTGTGATCGATGCTTCGTTCGGGAAGATGCCGACGACATCCGCCCGGCGCTTCACCTCCTTGTTCAGGCGTTCGAACGGATTGGTGCTGTGCAGCTTGGTCCGGTGCTGACGGGGGAACGCCATGTAGGCCAGCACGTCGTGTTCGCTCTCGTCCATCAGGTCTGCCAGTTTTGGCCATCGCGACCGTATCTGATCAGCCACGCGGCGCCAGGTTTCGCCGGCGGATGCCCGGTCTGGTTGGTCGAAGGCCTGTCGGATCGCGGCGGCGACGAGGGTGTGCTGGCCGCGTGAGACGCGGGCCAGGGCATTCCTCATCCAGTGAACGCGGTAAGCGCTGCCAGGTAGCCTCGAAGACACGCTCTATCGCTGCCCTGAGACCGCTGTGAGCATCTGAGATCACCAGCTTGGTGCCGTCGAGCCCACGGGCCTTTTGGGCCGCGCAGGAATCCGATCCAGAAGGTTTCCGCCTCGGACGGCCCAAGTCCCAACTCGATGATCTCGCGTCGCCCGTCGGTGTTTGCCGCCACTGCGATTATGGCTGCGACGCTGACGATCCGCCCGCCCTGGCGCACCTTGAGATAGGTCGCTTCGAGCCAGACATAGGGCCACTCGCCGGTGAGCGGGCGGGGCAGGAACTCGTTCACCCGTTCGTCGATATCCTTGCAGAGCTTTGACACGGTGCTCTTGGAAATCCTACTGTGTCCCATGGCCTGCGCCAACTCGTCGACCCGGCGGGTGGACACGCGGCCGATCCACGCCTCCTGAATGGCGGCCGAAAGCGCCTTCTCCGAGGTCTTGCGCGGTTCAAGGAAGCCGGGGAAATAGCCGCCCTGCCGCAGCTTCGGCACCTTGAGGTTCAACGTGCCCAAACGGGTATCGAGAGCGCGCTCTCGATACCCGTTGCGCCATGTCGCGCGATCCGTGCTGCGTTCATGCTTGCCGGCGCCGATCAGGCCCTCGACATCGGACTCCATGATGAGCTGCAGCACTGCCTCGGCGACGGCGCGAAGAAAATCGCCGCCATCTTCCTTTTGCAGAAGTTCGGAAAGGTCCATGTTGTTGGTCTTCGGAGTCTCCGTGTGGTTCGTGGTTGAAGCGGTCAAACTCCACTTCGACCATACACCTCGATGGCCACCCGGATTACACCGTCAAAGGCGCAGAAATTACACCACGTTCGCGGACACTAACGTTCAAAAAGCTGTTCGTGTAGAAGTGACAGTCAATCGCTTCCACGCCCTGACTGAAAAAACCCGCTACTCGAACTATCAGGTCGGTGTTCACAATATCGGTTTCGCGATCCGTGTCATAGATGCACATTCTGGCATCGTGCTGGCGTCGGAAGACGAAGTTGATGCCGATCTGATTGCGTATACGGGATTGCAGGCACTTGAAGCCGTCAGGCGCGGAGAAACGCAGCGTGTTCGCATCACACGCCACGTCGCCGCCGTCGTCGCCGGTTGGCTTGGAACAGGTCCGGACGTACGAGGTGCCTTCTCGCGGTCGGGCAGATAATCAGCCCGGCCGTGTCGCATGGACCGTTTTATCAGCGTGGCCAGGTGATTGGGTTAATGACGGGATGGCGGGGTGCCTATCAAGCACTATGCGACGCGGCGGGAAAGTCCGAGAAGGCCAAGTACCGGGGTTCTGTTGCGAAGTTTACTGAAGTTCTGAGAAATACATCTGACTAGCGGAGTCAAGCGACCAGCACATTGAATTGCTGAAAGGGACAGAGTCCTGTGTCCGACGTCAGGGTTTTAGGAGAGTTGAGGCTGTACTATAACCGAGGCTCTGGTTGTGTTTATGTTCCAGTCTAGGAGGCCCCTGTGGTGTCCTGGCAGCTACTTCTGTTGCGGCCATTCATCGCTTCTCTGAACCTTTTGGCCGGGGTGCTGCTGCTGTAAGGTGCGCGTTTCAGCGAGACATCAGGTGTCTCCTTCATAGTTTCTCTTGAAGCGCTTCCGACCAGCGCCGCTTGCCATCCCGCCCGATCAAAACCTCATGGCCCGCAACAGACTCCAAATGCAGCTCCCGATGGACCCCCATAATGACCTCCTGACAATTCTACACTCCTCAGCGGAATCGCAATTCAGTCAGACTTCTGGAAGGTGGGGTTGCGACACCGCTTACTTTCAAACGGCTGTTCTCGTCTTCCAGTTCAGGCAGGCGACGCATTTCAGATGGCAACATACCCGCATACTTTTTCTTCCTGTGGAATTAGGTCGCAGAGCTGATCCCGGCCTCACGGCACACTTCGGCAACCGTCTTGCCTTCTTCAACCTGCTTCAAAACAAACGCCTTCTGCGCGCCCGTTAATCTCGCTGCTTTCATCACTTCCGCTCCTTCCCACAGCCAAGGACTCGTTGCGGAAAACTCCAATCAAAATCGGCCGGAAAATGGGTTTCAGAGCACATCCCTCAGCCCTTTGTTTACGCCTAGTAGCGATGGTCTCGCTCAAGTGGGGCGCGTATCGCGTTCAGTCTCTAAGATACGTTTAAGTTTCGCGCGATCGACTTTGGAGGCATGACGCTTGTCCATAGGGATACTATCTACCGAAATCACATTCGGAACGCCAAAACCAAGCGCAGATTTCCTCCAAACCTCAAGGTGATCAGGGGATCCTTGGACGCAAAGTGTGGGGCCTGCTTTCGAATTGACAAACGCGCAGCGATCTACGCCAGGCCAATGCTGTGCTGCGACTTCGATAGCAAAGGGGAAGAGCGTGCCTGAAGCGACTTCAATTTCGGACCCGACCTGCCCCCACAGCCATAACCGTCCGTCATCATCCAACGTACCAGCGTCACCAGTCCGGTGCCATATAACGTCACCTTCCTTGATTTTGTTTTTCTTTGAGTGAGTTGGGTTCAAATACCCTTCATTCACATGTGCGCCAGCGACTTGAATCTCATTGTCGCGAATGCGGAGCATGATGTCGGGCACTGGATAGCCCACGAGAAGACCCCCTCCAGCAGCCATGTCGCGGTGATCCTCCTCCGAGATGCCCATAGCATCGAGATGGGCAATCGGTTCAGCCTCGGTCGATCCGTAGACGCAAACAACCGAAAGTCTGTGCCGGGTTCTCAACGCCTCCACCAGGTTTGGAAATACAGGTCCGCCGCCGGTGAACACCGTGTGTAGCGGCCCGGTGTCGTTGGATTGAAGCAGTTTTTCACACAGCGATGGAGGGAACAGGGCCCGGGTGATTTTTTGCGCCTGAAGCCAGCGTTCCAACTGCGCAGGCGACAGGCGGTCCAGCTTGCTTAGCCTCCAGTTAGGTAAAACACTTGTACGCCCGGCCGCCAGGTTGATCAGGGTGAACACCGGAAAGGCCACCAGATCGCGCTCGGCCTTGCCACTGTCGAGGAGGGGCGCAATAGCATCGTGCTGTGCCATCAGAAACGCGTGCGTGCGTGGAATGGCTTTGGGCTTACCGGTCGTGCCGGAAGTAAAGGAGATAAGGGCGATATCATCCGTTTGCACCTTGTGTACCGTCGGGGTGCTGTGGCCTTCTCTAGGCGTCAGCAAGGGTAGGAACCAAAGGTCCGGAACCAGAAACTTCAGCAAAGAATACACGCCCGTCGCACAGAACGCTTTTGGTTTCGTTGTCCGGGCGGCGTGGCGCAGACCGGCCAGCCCCATGGCCGGCTCCGGCAATACAACGGTGGCGCCAAGGGACCATAGGGCGGCCAGACTTGCGTACAGGTCCGCGTTGACAGGCATGGCCAAAAGCACACGATCACCTGGCCGGATACCCTTGTCCTGCCACTGACCTGCCAAGTGCTGAACGCGCGTGTGCAGGGCTAGAAAACTGATCAGGCGGCCCTTACCGTCCACTATTGCGGTCCTGTCTGGGGACCGTTCAACCGCAGCCGAA
>NZ_JBXWSG010000019.1:0-54264 GCF_059613305.1 Ruegeria sp. BHSB056
CAGCTCTTCGTCGTCAACCTGGTCAACTTTGTTCATGAACACGACCATCTTCGGGATGCCAACCTGGCGGCCCAGCAGGATGTGCTCGCGGGTTTGCGGCATCGGGCCGTCTGCTGCGTTCACAACCAGGATCGCGCCGTCCATCTGAGCAGCACCGGTGATCATGTTCTTGACGTAGTCGGCGTGGCCGGGGCAGTCGACATGCGCATAGTGGCGCGCGTCGGTCTCGTATTCCACGTGCGCGGTCGAGATGGTGATGCCGCGGGCTTTCTCTTCCGGCGCACCGTCAATCTGGTCATACGCCTTGAAGTCACCGAAATACTTGGTGATCGCTGCGGTCAGCGTCGTCTTGCCGTGGTCAACGTGCCCAATCGTGCCGATGTTGACGTGCGGCTTATTACGCTCAAACTTTTCCTTTGCCATTCCTCAGGCGCCCTTTTGCGATTTGGGGGACCCTTGGTCCCGGGTTACTATCTGCGCGCGCGAGATATTTGGTTCAAAGGGGAAAATCAAGCACATCCTGAGGGAAATGCGCTTATCCCGCCGGATTTTGCGTAACCTCGGTGGAATCGAGGGGCTGGATCAGGTCTGGCCGTTTTTCGAACCAACCATTCTCTTCATGTTCTTCAGCCAGCCATTCTTCGACCCGGTCGGCAACTTTCAATGACAGACCGGCCATCTGTTCCTCTTTGGTACGCTCATGTCCCGACCCTTTCAGCGCACTGCCTCCGGTCGTGTCTTCCAGCACCTGGAATTGCTTTCCCTTGGCCAGGAACTTTTCTTTCTTCACGTCATAGATGTTGACCAACACAATCGCGGTGCTTTTGGGATTGTAGATGATCGGGATTCCCGGAGGCGCCAGCATGTAGCCTTCCAGGCTGATCCCGATGTCATATTCCTGCGTTCCTTCATAACGGCCCAGACGAATATCGACCGCATTCTGGATGGCCTTCGTCCATTCGTCGGGCGTTGCATCGCGCGACACTGGCCCTTGCACGGCCTTGTCTGCGAAGGCGTAGTTGACCCGCAGCTTGAATTCCCCCAACGACTCGGGTGGTTCATAAACCTGTGTCTGAGTGCAAGCGCCCAGCAGGGCCAGTCCGGTGATCAGCGTCACAATGCGCAACATGTCTCGTCTCGATAGGCCTGTTTTTCTTTGGTCTAGCGCACCGATACGGGTTGTGCCAAGCCGTATCGGTGGATTTCTACCGCAACCGGGGCCGGATCACGAAAACTTATAGTCCTTCGGGAAACCATAGGGTGGCTTTTTCCCTACGCTGGCGCGCTTGGACAGCCATTGAGACATATCTGCCTCATGCCGGGTTTTGTCGCCCCCCATGGACCATTTCAGGCCCTCCTCCCAGTTGAAGGTGGTGATGTCTGACAGACCGCCATCCAGCTCCAGCGTCCCCTGCCGCCCGCGAGCCATATTGTATTTTTGCAAACGCACACCCTTGCCGCGGGTCATTTCGGGCAATTCCTCGGTCGGGAAGACAAGGAACTTGCCGTTCTGCGACACGATTGCAACGTGATCGCCCTCGACCGGTTTGCAGATCACTGCTGTTTCGTCGTCCTTGACGTTCAGCACCTGCTTGCCGTTTCGCGTCTGGGCCAGCACGTCATCTTCGGGCACCATGAACCCGTTGCCCGCATCCGAGGCCACCAGCAGCTTGCGCCCTGGTTTGTGAATCAGGATATCGATGATCCGTGCTTCGTTCGGCAGGTCGACCATGAGGCGCAGCGGCTCGCCCATACCCCGCCCGCCGGGCAGGTTGGCCGCGCTGACAGTGTAGAACCGCCCGTTCGAAGCGAAGACCAGCAACCGGTCGGTCGTTTCCGCATGGAAGATAAAGCGCGGCCCGTCGCCATCCTTGAACTTCAATTCACGGGTCAGGTCGATATGACCGGTCATGGCGCGAATCCAGCCCATCTGAGAACAGACGACCGTGATCGGTTCGCGGTCGATCATCGCCTCAAGCGGCACCTCTTCGACCTCGCCCGCTTCGGCGAACCGCGTGCGGCGCGCGCCGCCTTCGTAATCTTTGCCGAAGGTCTTTTTCGTCTCTTTCAACTGCTCGGCAATCCTGGCCCATTGCAGGCCTTCGTCGGCCAGCAGGTCTTCGAGGTTGGCACGTTCCAGCATCAACTCATCGCGTTCGCGGACCAGCTCCATCTCTTCCAGACGACGCAGGCTGCGTAGGCGCATGTTGAGGATCGCGTCAACCTGAACCTCAGACAACTCGCCCTCACCCGGTCTGGGTGAGACATAGTCGGCCTCGCTGGTGGCGCGGATATGGTCAATCCCCCAATCCTCGCGCATCAGCGCGGCTTTGGGGTCGTCGTCATAGCGGATGATGTCGATCACACGGTCGAGGTTCAGGAAGGCAACGATAAAGCCCTCCAACACTTCCAGCCTGTGGTCGATCTTGGCCATGCGGTGGCGCGAGCGGCGGATCAGCACCTCTTGCCGGTGGTCCAGGAACGCGCGCAGCACTTCCTTCATCGAGCAGACCTTGGGCGTCACCCCGTCGATCAGCACGTTCATGTTCAGGCTGAACCGCACCTCGAGGTCCGAGTTGCGATACAGCATGCCCATCAGCACCTCAGGGTCCACATTCTTGGAGCGCGGCTCGAGGATCAGACGGATGTCATCGGCGGATTCGTCGCGCACGTCTGCCAAGATCGGGATTTTCTTGGTCTGGATCAGCTCGGCGATCTTCTCGATCAGCTTGGACTTCTGAACCTGATAGGGAATCTCGGTGACGATGATCTGCCACTGACCGCGCCCCAGATCCTCGACCTCGTACTTGCAGCGCAAACGGAACGAACCGCGTCCGGTGCGATAGGCTTGCGCGATATTCTCGGGCGGCTCGACAATCACGCCACCCGTCGGAAAGTCAGGGCCGGGCACATAGTTCAGCAACGTGTCATCGCGCGCGTCCGGTGTCTTGACCAGGTGCAGACATGCATCGCAGAGTTCCGAGATGTTGTGCGGTGGGATATTCGTCGCCATCCCCACCGCGATACCACTTGCGCCATTGGCCAGCAGATTCGGGAACTGTGCGGGCAGCACGACCGGTTCGGTCAGCGTGCCATCATAGTTGTCGCGGAAATCAACGGCGTCTTCGTTCAACCCTTCCAACAGCGCTTCGGCCACGATGGTCATCCGCGCCTCAGTATAGCGCGAGGCTGCCGGGTTATCGCCGTCGATATTGCCAAAGTTCCCCTGCCCGTCGACCAGCGGATAGCGGACGTTGAAATCCTGCGCCAGACGCGCCATCGCGTCATAGATCGCGGCGTCGCCATGCGGGTGATAGTTACCCATCACATCGCCCGAGATCTTCGCGGACTTCCGGAACCCACCCGTTGCGCTCAGCCGCAGCTCGCGCATCGCATAGAGGATTCGGCGGTGAACCGGCTTCAACCCGTCCCGCGCATCGGGTAGCGCCCGGTGCATGATGGTGGACAGCGCATAGGTCAGATACCGCTCACCAATCGCGCGGCGCAGCGGTTCCGCCACCTCGCCCCCACCTGCAGGGGCCTCCATGTTGGGGTCATCGATCGTATCGTTCATATATGATGTGATACGACGCAAGTGCGCCTTGGTAAAGCGAGCAGCACATAAATTGCTGGGGAAAAGTCGCGCTTTTTGCAACAGGGGGAGACACCATGTTGTTTTCCCCCATTTTTCGACTCGCCCCCCGAAATATGCTAAGCTTTCATCAATTGAGATACTGCCATTTGTTGATGTTACGATTGCCTTGGGGGATGCGCCATGACGCGCCTGATACTTGTTACCTTTGCCGCGCTCGGCTGGACCTTTTACGTGATGAGCGGCGGCCCTGATTTTGAACCGCGCGGCGTGCGCCCTGCCAAACCAGAACGCGTGGCTGTCGTGGCCGAACCGGTTGCCCCGGTCGTTGAACCTGCACCTGTCGAAGATTTGGTCACCCGTGCTGCGGTCAAACCCGCTCTGGTGGCTCCACCTGTTGCCGAGGCGGTAACCCAGTTGGGTAAGACCGAAACAAAGGCCCTCCTCTCGCAGGTCGCGGCTGGCTTGAAGGCCAATCCCTCGCTGTTCCAGGACGAAAGCGTGACCCTGACCCTGGCATCATTGGAACAGGGCGTAAGCGCGCTGGAGCAGGTGGTCACCGACGCCGAGCTGCCCACAGTCGAACTGCCCACGCCTGCCGAGGCCCCGAAGGACATCCGCGAAATCTCGGGCACCCGGGTTAATC
The DNA here is from genome assembly GCF_059613305.1 of Ruegeria sp. BHSB056. Lineage (NCBI taxonomy): Bacteria > Pseudomonadati > Pseudomonadota > Alphaproteobacteria > Rhodobacterales > Roseobacteraceae > Ruegeria > Ruegeria sp. BHSB056. The sequence goes on from NZ_JBXWSG010000019.1 coordinate 4,239, forward strand.
TGCGCGATGGGCCCGGTACAATCTATCCCATCATTGGCAAGGCCGCGCTTGGCCAACAGGTCGAGGTCCTGAGCGATTCCGGCACTGGCTGGTTACGCCTGCGCGTGTTGCCCGCGCAACAGGTCGGGTGGATTTCAGCATCACTTGTCCGGAAAACATCAAACTGACGCCCGGACGTCATTGCCCTGCCGCAAACCCCACCCTAGCTTTTGGTGGGGTTCAGCTTCGGAAGGCACATGCAGAAATCGATTCTTATTACGGGATGCTCGTCGGGCATTGGTCTGGACGCAGCACACGGAATGCGTGCGCGAGGCTGGCGTGTGTTTGCATCCTGCCGACAGCAGCGCGACTGTGACCGCCTGCGCGCGCAGGGGTTTGAAAGCCCAAGAATCGACTATACCGACAGCGACAGCATTTCCTCGGGATTGTCATATGTACTTGAGGAAACGGGCGGAACTTTGGACGCGCTGTTCAACAACGGTGCGCACGGGCTGCCCGGTGCGGTTGAAGACGTCCCGACAGACGCTCTGCGTCATATCTTTGAAACCAATGTCTTTGGATGGCACGAGCTGACCAGACAGGTTATTCCCGTCATGCGCGAGCAGGGCCACGGCCGGATCGTGCAATGTTCCTCGGTACTTGGTCTTGTCGCCTTCCCCTGGCGCGGCGCATATGTCGCCACCAAATACGCCATCGAAGGACTGACCGACACCTTGCGGCTGGAGCTGCGGGATACAGACATTCAGGTCGTTTTGATCGAGCCCGGCCCGATCACCTCAAAGCTCAGGGAAAAGGCAATCCCCGTGTTCGAAAAATACATCGACTGGGAAAACTCGGCCCTGCGGGAAAAATACGAAGGTTCGCTGCTGAAGCGGCTATATGAAAACAGCGCGCCCGACCGGTTCGAACTGCCAGCCTCTGCCGTCACCGACAAGCTGGCCCATGCGGTCGAGGCGCGACGCCCAAAACCACGCTACTATGTGACCACCCCGACATATGTCGCTGGGGTTCTGCGCCGAATTCTGCCCACAAAAGCCACGGACCGCATCCTTTCGGATATCTGAGACGTTATTTCCCGTTCGCTTTTCGACGCCTTGACGCTAGATGGTTGATAATCGAAAAAACCGGACGGTGACTTTAAATGGACCCTTTAATGGTCATTCTGCTTCTGGCCATGGCGGCGGTTGTCGTTGTGTTAGCCCTGGGCATCGCGAATTTCGGCAAGAGCGGCATGGAAGCAGCAAAGAAAAGCAACAAGATGATGCGTCTGCGTATCCTCTTTCAGTTCATCGCCGTTATTTTGATCGTGCTATACGTCTATCTACGCGGGCAAGGGGTGCAGTAATGGTTGTCCTGAACAAAATCTACACGCGCACGGGCGACGATGGCAAAACCGCTCTGGGCAATGGCGAGCGTGTGGCAAAGTATTCGGGTCGCGTTGCCGCCTATGGAACAGTGGACGAGCTGAACTCTTTTGTTGGCGTGGCCCGCACCGAGGCTGAAGGCGAAGTCGATGCCGCCTTGTCGCGGATTCAGAACGACCTGTTTGATCTTGGCGCAGATTTCTGCCGCCCTGAAATGGAGAAGGATGCCGAAGCGGACTATCCACCGCTGCGAATCGTATCCGCTCAGATCGACCGGCTGGAAGCCGAAATTGACACCATGAACGAAACACTGGAACCGCTGCGCAGCTTCATCCTGCCGGGCGGTTCGCGGCTGGCCGCGCATTTGCACGTGTGCCGCACTGTATCTCGTCGCGCCGAGCGGTTGGCGGTCGAGTTGACAAATATGGAACCGGTTAACGACGTGGCCGTCAAATACCTCAACCGGCTAAGTGATTGGTTTTTCGTCGCGGCCCGGTGCGCAAATAACGATGGCAAGGACGACGTGCTGTGGGTTCCTGGCGCAAACCGCTGAATTTTTCCCTGAAAACAGGCCCAGTTCGGGCAACAATCTTGCGTGCCTCAAGGTAAAAAACTGCAAAACGCGACGTCCCGACGCGACGACGTGACGATTTTGCTCTGTTTTGCGGGTGCAGCAGACGTTATCAAGTCCGACGAGAGCATTGGTGGAGTCGCCTTCGCGGCTTGCCGTTTTTTGAGGAGAAAGCGCTACAATGAAGGTACTGGTACCTGTCAAACGCGTGATTGACTACAATGTGAAGGTCCGCGTGAAAGCGGACGGTAGCGGTGTTGATCTCGCCAATGTCAAAATGTCGATGAACCCGTTCGACGAGATTGCGGTTGAAGAGGCCATTCGCCTGAAAGAGGCTGGCAAGGCAGACGAAGTTGTTGCCGTTTCAATTGGTGTGAAGCAGGCGCAAGAGACGCTGCGGACCGCTCTGGCCATGGGTGCCGACCGCGCGATTCTGGTTGTTGCGACGGATGATGTGCACACCGATATCGAGCCGCTGGCAGTTGCCAAGATCCTGGCCAAAGTGGTCGAGGAAGAGCAGCCGGGCATCGTTCTGGCGGGCAAGCAGGCGATCGACAACGACATGAACGCCACCGGTCAGATGCTGTCGGCCCTGTTGGGCTGGTCGCAGGGCACCTTTGCCTCGGAACTGGATATCGAAGGCGACAGTGCCAAGATCACCCGCGAGGTGGATGGCGGGTTGCAGACCATCAGCGTCAAGATGCCGACCATCGTGACCGTTGACCTGCGCCTGAACGAGCCGCGCTATGCGTCGCTGCCCAACATCATGAAGGCGAAGAAAAAGCCGCTGGATGAGAAAACCGCCGCCGATTACGGCGTCGACGTCACGCCGCGCCTGGAAATCGTCAAGACAGAAGAACCGCCGGCACGTGCCGCAGGTATCATCGTTGGCTCGGTGGATGAGCTGGTCGAGAAACTCAAAGAAGTGGGGGCTGTGTAATGGCTGTACTTCTGCTTGCCGAAGTCAACAATGGCGAACTGGCGCTGGACGCCACTGCCAAGGCAGTAAACGCTGCCAAGGTGCTGGGTGACGTGACCGTTCTGGCCGCAGGTGGCTCGGCCGCCGCTGCCGGCGAGGCTGCCGCCAAGATCGACGGCGTGTCCAAGGTGCTGGTTGCCGAAGACGCATCGCTGGGTCATCGCCTGGCGGAATCGACCGCCGCGCTGATCGTGGGTCTGGCCGATGGGTACGAGCATATCGTGGCCCCCGCGACCACCGACGCCAAGAACGTGATGCCGCGCGTCGCAGCCCTGCTGGACGTGATGGTGATCTCGGATGCCTCGGGCGTGGTCGATGGCTCGACGTTTGAGCGCCCGATCTATGCGGGCAACGCGATCCAGACCGTGAAGTCGAACGACGCCAAGAAGGTCGTCACCATCCGCACAGCGTCCTTCGACGCGGCGGGGACCGGCGGCTCGGCTGCGGTCGAGACCGTCTCGGTCGGCGACAATCCCGGCCTTTCGTCGTGGGTCGAAGACAAGGTGGCCGCAAGTGACCGTCCGGAACTGACCTCGGCTGGCGTTGTTGTCTCGGGCGGCCGTGGTGTCGGCTCGGAAGAAGACTTCAAGCTGATTGAAGCTCTGGCTGACAAGCTGGGTGCTGCGGTTGGCGCGTCGCGCGCCGCTGTGGACTCGGGCTATGCCCCGAACGACTGGCAAGTGGGTCAGACCGGCAAGGTTGTTGCCCCCGATCTTTATGTCGCCGTCGGCATCTCGGGCGCGATCCAGCACCTTGCGGGCATGAAGGACTCAAAGGTCATCGTTGCGATCAACAAGGACGAAGAAGCACCGATCTTCCAGGTCGCCGACTTCGGACTGGTCGCCGACCTGTTCCAGGCGGTCCCGGAACTGACCGAAAAGCTCGGCTGAACGCAGCCCGGGGCCTTAGCCCCACAATCACCAAAGGCTCGCCAACCGGCGGGCCTTTTTAATTCAATTCTCTCAAAGCCGCCTCAAGCTTCAAAGCAATCTCCCTGTGCGCGGAGGGGCCGAGCATATGCTCGGCCACAGGCTGTTGCAGCGTCCCGAACAACACGTCCTCGATCTCGTCTGACAAGGAGGACACACTGACCGTGCATTCCACTACATCGGCACACAACGGTCGAACCTGTTCGATCATGTCAGCATCGGGCAGGACAAGGTCGCGATGCCGGTCCTCCTGTCGCTGTATGTGCAACCAGAGAAGAACAACCCGTGGCTTGATCCGTCGCACCAGCTCGGATGTGTTGCGCAACCAAGTCACTCGCAACTCCTGCGCCACAACCTCAAAACGCGCGTCCTTTATGGCCCGCAACCTCTCCAGTAAATGCCTGACAAAGTGGATTTCCGTGAAATCGACCTCAGGATAAAGGTCCTGCAAGTCGCACGAGGGTTCAAGAAACCGATCATTCCGACGCGAATGCACGCGATAAAACCTGTTCGACTGGTACGGCACGTCCAGCACTTGCAGCACACAAAGGTCTGATCCATTGACATGATTTAAGACCCCCGGATCAGCAAGCAACGCATCAGCCCCACAAAAAAGACTGCCAAAATTGATACAAGGTTGCGGCAATCTTTTGGCAAGCAATGCCGGGTACGGATAATCCACGAATCGGCCAAACGTCTCTTCTCCACCCAGACAGGCCACATAAGGCGTCTCAAGATTTCCGTGCGGCGCCCGAAACCAAAGGTTTGATCCTGCATATTGGCACGCGGCCTCTGTGCCGTCGCTTACCCGATGAAAGCTCATACCAAGCCCCCCAAATTTTTCACCCAATTGCCAATTTGCGGCCTTAGGTATTGAGATTCTCCTAATGCGCGCATTTGAAGCAAAATTGACCGGTTCGATCCCCTTGCCGCCCGCCCCGGTCTGCCGATACTGTCCCGGTATCCTCCAGGGCAAAGGCAGCTGAACATGGAAGTTAAATCGGTCGGGGTGATTGGTGCGGGTCAGATGGGCAACGGCATTGCTCATGTTCTGGCTTTGGCGGAATACGATGTCTTGCTGAATGATGTCAGTCAGGATGCGTTGAACAGCGCAATGGCCACGATCGAAGGCAACATGGCGCGTCAGGCGTCGCGCGGCAAGATCACTGAAGATGCGATGCAGGCAGCCCTGAAGCGTATTACAACCACCCTTGAATTGCCGCAGCTGGGGCAGACAGATCTGGTGATCGAGGCCGCGACCGAGCGGGAAACGGTCAAACAGGCCATTTTCGAAGATCTGCAACCTCACCTTCTGCCGCATACGATCCTGACGTCGAATACGTCGTCCATTTCCATCACGCGTCTGGCCAGCCGCACGGACCGGCCCGAACGTTTTATGGGTTTCCACTTCATGAACCCGGTTCCAATCATGCAATTGGTGGAACTGATCCGCGGTATCGCAACGGATGAGGAAACCTTCAAAGCCTGTAAGGCAGTAGTGGACCGGTTGGGCAAAACAGCTGCCAGCGCCGAAGATTTCCCGGCTTTCATCGTTAACCGCATCCTGATGCCGATGATCAACGAAGCCGTTTATACGCTGTATGAAGGTGTCGGAAGCGTCCAATCCATTGATCAATCGATGAAGCTGGGCGCGAATCATCCAATGGGGCCGCTGGAATTGGCGGATTTCATCGGGCTGGACACATGTCTTGCCATCATGAACGTCTTGCATGATGGTCTGGCTGATACCAAGTATCGCCCCTGCCCGCTTTTGACCAAATACGTCGAGGCAGGATGGCTGGGGCGCAAGACGCAACGCGGTTTCTATGACTATCGCGGCGAGGTGCCAGTTCCGACCCGCTAACAAAACCGACCTTGCCAAGCACGGTGTCGGTCAGATGAAGACACGGGTCAGGATTGGCCTGACTTGCCCAGCGACATTGTATGGTTTCTGAGCCACGTCATGAAACCACGCGGGTCACGCTCCAACTGTTCCATGTCCTGATCCGAGATCGGATTGCCAATGACCGGCGATTGCGGTTTTTTGCACGAGCGGACGATTTCATGCAGCAACAACCCTTGCCGGAGGATCGGCGACAGCTTGTTTGCAATCTGATACCAGCGCGAGTTGCTGCCGGGAAAGAATATAGGCAGCACGCGCGCACCCGAACGGCGGATCATCTTTGCAGTGAACACATTCCACTCGCGCTCGACCGCGGGGCCGAACCAGTCATCCGAGGACATGACGACGCCGGACGGGAACAGCGCCACGACGCCGCCGTCTTTCAGATGGTCCATCGCCTTGCCACGCATTTCCAGCATCTTGGCCTGCGCCTCGGGGTCATGCGGAAACGGAACCGGGATCATGAAAGACGTCGCTGCCTCATCAAGACCCGTCAGGACCGAGCGGGTCAGAATGCGATAATCACTGCGGACCCGCCCGATCAACTCGGCCAGAATCATACCGTCCACCATCCCGTGAGGGTGGTTGGCAACGACAACCACGGGGCCGGTTTTTGGGATACGGGCGATCTGTTCTTGCGGTGTGGTCAGGTCAATCCCCATCACCTCAAGCGCGCCACCCCAGAACCGCTGCCCCCGGTAAAGTTCGTTCTTTTTCTCGAATTTATTAACCATCCGCAGAATGGTCAGCTTGCCCGTACACCATTCGATTGCGCGAATGGCCGTCGAAGTCCAGGCATCGTCGAAAGAGTTCGCATAGGTCAGAGTTCTACGATCGTAGATCTCGCCCTGATCTGCGGTCCCATCCACCACCGGGCTTGTCTTGGTCTCGTGCGTCGTTTCCGCCAATTCCTGGCCTTCCCGTTCTTTCTGTCCTGGCGAGGGCGGCTTAGAACCCCTCTCCGAACTTGTCGTTCACAAGCGCTTCCAGAGCTTCTGCCAATGCTTCAGCATCCGGTCCGGAGGTCTCGACGTCAATAGTTGTTCCGCGTGATGCTGCCAACATCAAAAGGCCCATAATACTGTCGCCTGACGCAGAAATCCCGTCCTTCGACACCTCGGCATGCGCATCGAAACCTTCCACTACCTCAACCAGCTTCGCCGAAGCGCGGGCATGCAGACCTTTTTCATTTATTATTTTCAGGCTTCGAGTGGTCATATTCATCAATCCGATTTTAGTCCAATGTCACATTTTGCGCATTGATGTATTTCCGTCCAGCTTCCATTGCCTGACGAACAGCATCACCAACGGGTAAGTGGCGGCTTTTGGCCAATTTAATGAGCATTGGCAGGTTTGCCCCATACAATATCCGCCGATCCTGAGGGGCGCAGGCCCGCAGGCTCAGATTTGAAGGGCTGCCGCCGAACAGGTCGGTTACAACAACAACACCGTCGCCCATATCCACTTCGTCAGCCGCACGACAGATTTCCGCCTGTTTTTCATCCCTGTCGTGGTCGGGTTCGATCGCAATGGCCACAAGGCCGGGCTGCGGTCCGACCACATGCTGTGTGGCGGCCAGGTATTCCTGGGCCAAACCGCCATGCGCAACGATCACTATTCCGATCAATCCGACCTCACACTCAACGACCGACGTTCCATCTCGCGATGCCTAATTGCCACCTGCTGCCCGTCCTCTGCAAGGGCCTTTGCAACAGCTTCCGCCATTGCGACGGATCTGTGTTGCCCACCCGTGCATCCGAAAGCTACCGACAGATGTGCTTTTCCTTCGGCCCGAAAGGCCGGCAGCAACAAGGTTAGCAAATCCATCACCCGTCCAAGAAAGGGTTCGTAATTCTTATCCGATTGGACATAGCGCGCAACGTCCGAGTGTCGCCCATCCGCCGCCCGCAACTCGGGGCGCCAATAGGGGTTTGCCAGAAACCGGCAATCAAAGACCATGTCCAACCCGCGGGGAAGGCCCCGCTTGTACGAAAACGACTCGATTGAAACTGCCAGATGTCGCCCCCCTTGAGGCGCAAACCAGTTTTCAACTTCTTCCCGCAGCTGATGCACGTTCAGTTGGCTTGTATCGATCAGGGTATCTGCAATTTCGCGTATGGGGGCCAACAGCTCTTTTTCGCGCTGAACACCGGTCTCAGGGCTGGCATCTTTGGCGACGGGATGCCGCCTGCGGGTTTCCGAGAACCGGCGCACCAATACGTCGTCGCTGCAATCCAGATACAGAACGGTCAAATCCACCCACGCCATGCGGCCCAGGCTTTCGGCCAGTTCGATAAACCCTATTGTCGAGAAATCGCGATTGCGGGCGTCAATGCCCAGTGCCATTGGGCGGTCGCTGTCCGCGCTGTCCAGCAGGCGCAGCAGCAGGCCCATCGGCAGATTGTCGATGGCCTCAAAACCCAAGTCTTCCAGTACATGAATGGCTGTGGATCTTCCGGCCCCTGAAGGGCCTGTTACCAGCACGATCCGCCGTTGCTCTGTCATTTGTTCGGCCATTCCGGGTGTACACGCCCATTCTTCAGAAGCTGCATCAACGCTGCGGCCAAGTTGGGCACGCCCGCCCCACGAAGCAAGGGAACAGTTTGCCCCAGCAACATGATTGTCGCCTCGGCGGGCAATCTCTGTGGTTCATTTTGATCCAGATCCACAACATAGTCCAACGAAACCGGCGCGAATACATCCGCTTTGATCAAACCAATGTGACGGGCCTCAATCAAACCCTGTATCTGCGGCACGGCAGCGGCAATGACCTGATTGTCCCGCCTTGACAGGTCGACCTGATCATCCGCGACCAGACCCGCCCCATAGGCCATCATCTGCAATGCTAGAGCCGATTTTCCCGCGCCCGAAGCACCGACAATCAACAGCCCGCGCCCGGCCACTGTTACGCATGAAGCGTGCACACAAGCGATGTCCCGGTCTTTGGCGTCTGACAGAGAACCTGCTTGCATGAGTTATACAGGTAACCCCACTACAAAGCGTGCCCCTAGCGGGTCTGATGTAATATCCGCTTCGGTCGGGCGGATATTCTCAGCCCAGATTACGCCGCCATGGGCTTCGACAATCTGTTTCGAGATGGCCAGACCAAGCCCCGAATTGTTACCGAAGTGCTCTGCCGGGCGTTGCGAATAGAAACGCTTGAACACTTTGGTCAACGCCTGTTCCGGAATACCCGGCCCGGTGTCTTCGACCACGACAAGAACACGGTTGTCTCGCTGACGTACCCAGACGCGGATGGCATCACTTTCTTCACAGAAGGAAATGGCATTGGTGATCAGATTGACGAACACCTGCGCCAGCCGTGCCTCAAGCCCGTTGATGACAATCGGTTCGGATGGCAGATCGGTGATATAGTCGACCCCCTTGGACCGCGCGTCTTCACCCAGATATTGACCGATATTGCCAATCAGCTTGAGCAGATCAAAGGGTTGTTCTTCTTCCTTAACCAGTTCCGCATCAAGACGTGACGCGTTCGAGATGTCGCTGACCAGCCGATCCAGGCGCCGAACGTCATGTTCGATTACACCCAGCAGCTTGTCGCGCTGATCATCGCGCTTGACCATGCGAAGTGTGCCAACAGCAGATTGCAGGCTGGCCAGGGGGTTCTTGATTTCATGGGCGACATCAGCGGCGAACTGTTCGTTTGCGTCAATCCGATTATACAGAGCAGTCACCATGCCCCGCAGAGCGCGGCTGAGGCGACCGATTTCATCCGGACGGGCGCTAAGATCAGGTATGCGAATGCGCCCCGGATTGACCCCTGTGCCCCGATCCTTACCCATTTCCGCCGCTGCGGCCAGGTCTGCCAACGGGTTGGCGATGGTCGAAGCCAGCACAAGGCTCAGGCCCACCGAAACCAGCAAAGCCACCACGAACATTTGCAGAATGCGCTCCTGCTCGCGGCGGGCCAGTGCGTCGATCTCACCGGCAGGGCCTGTGATGGCAACTGCTCCGGCAGGGGTATCCTGGTAAAGGATCGGCGCAGCCGCAACTATAACGGTCTCACCTGCGGCGTCCTGAACTGCCTGAACCTGCCTACGGCCTGCAAGCGCCTGCGGAATAATTCCCTGTACCCGCTGCGCCAGCGTTGGCGCCTCGACCTCGGTCGACCAGTTGAGCAGGTTCGACACACCGATCCACACCGCGTTCAGCGTGTCGCTGATCACTGTGCTGCCGGTTTGCAGCTCGGAATTGGTTTGCAGAAGAACCGGCATGGCCGATGCCTGGGGGGCGCCGCGTGTCCAGCCAATCAGGGTGCCACTGGCGTCATAAACAAAGACTTCCCCGCCTTCAGGAAGTGTCAATCCAGACAGCGTATCTCTGACGTCGAGGTTACCGGCATCCTGCGCCGTGTGCGCCGCACCCTGCCGCAGTTGGGTTTCAAAGACGTTGCTGACCAGCTGCGCATCGCCAAGCAGATTGCGCGCCGTTTGCTGAACCGTCTCTTTCCGCGAATCGTCCAGATACAGCAACCCCGTAACCAGGATCACCAGTGCGATCAGGTTAAAGGTGATGATCTTGCGCGCCAAAGGCGAGCCTCGCAGAGAAAACAGGTTTCTCTGGGACCGCTTTTCCCTCAGTTCCGCTGACTCGGAATCGTCGGGAATGACCCAGTCATCCCCTAGAACGACGTCACCGTCACGTAGTTCGCTGGCTGCTTCGGTGTCGCGCACGAGAGCCCATTACCCCTTGTTGGCGTCGCGCCTATTCTTCGTTGTACCTATAACCGATACCATAAAGGGTTTCGATCGCCGAAAACTCGGGATCAGCCGCGCGCATCTTCTTGCGCAGACGCTTGATGTGGCTGTCGATCGTCCGGTCATCCACATAAACCTGATCATCATAGGCCACATCCATCAGCTGGTCGCGGCTTTTGACGAAACCCGGACGCTGGGCCAGTGCCTGAAGAAGCAGGAATTCGGTCACGGTCAGGGATACATCATTCCCTTTCCAGCTGACCGCATGGCGCAGCGGGTCCATCCGCAAGTCGCCGCGTTCCATAACCTTTGTGTCGTTGCTATTGGCCGTAATCGCGTCGCCGCTTGTTGCCTCTTGCCGGCGCAGCAGGGCGCGGATGCGCTCAACCAGCAACCGTTGCGAAAAGGGCTTTTTCACATAGTCATCTGCACCCATGCGCAGACCCAGAACCTCGTCTATTTCATCATCTTTCGAGGTCAGAAAGATCACCGGCATCTGCGTTTTCTGACGCAGCCGCTGCAGCAGATCCATGCCATCCATACGCGGCATCTTTATATCGAGCACGGCCATATCCGGCAGCTTTTTGTTGAACGCATCCAACGCGGCCTGGCCATCATTATAAGTTTCAACCTCGAAACCTTCGGCTTCGAGTGTCATGGATACAGACGTCAGAATGTTTCTATCGTCATCCACAAGTGCAATCTTTGACATCGGGCTCACCCCTATTCCTGCTCACTCGCGCAATAATTCGCTTATTTGTAAGGCATTGTTGGCGGTTTTAAGACGCCGAATCAATCCGTAACTGCGAATCGTGCCTTTGTTGCGGCAGGTCTGCGGCAAATTTGCCTTTATGCCCGCAAAAATATGCCCGGTTCTCGGTCATTGAATTTGTGATGGCGCTAAACCCGAACTTGGTTGCGCTAACTGCGTCAAACCCGCCTGTTCATGTCCTGAACGACCGTGGTAAGACGCGCCCAACCGCCGGTTTTCCCGGTACACTGCCCCAAAGGCGCCTCAGGCCCAAAGCCCCGCGCCGCCACAGGAGAAGACACACATGACATCTGGACGGGTTAACCCGCAATTCCGCCTCGAGGATCAGGGCATCGAGGGTCTGGGCAATGTCTATTATAACTTCATGGAACCGGCGCTGATCGAAGAAGCGCTGAAGCGCGGCGAAGGTACACTTGGAAATGGCGGTGCCTTTCTGGTCACCACTGGCAAGTTCACCGGTCGCTCGCCCAAGGACAAGCATGTCGTCAAAACCAGCAGCGTGGCAGACACTATCTGGTGGGAAAACAATGCCGAGATGAGCTCCGAGGGATTTGACGCCCTCTACCAAGACATGCTGGCCCATATGAAAGGCCGCGACTATTTCGTGCAGGACCTCGTCGGTGGTGCCGACCCGACCTACGCGATTAACGTGCGCATGGTGACCGAGCTTGCCTGGCACAGCCTTTTCATCCGTCACCTGCTGCGCCGCCCCGACCGCGAAGATCTGGATGATTTCACGGCTGACTTCACCATCATCAACTGCCCCAGCTTCAAGGCTGACCCGGCCAAGCATAACTGCCGCAGCGAAACAGTGATCGCATTGAACTTCGACCGCAAGCTGATCCTGATCGGCGGCACCGAATATGCGGGCGAGAACAAAAAATCCGTATTCACCCTACTGAACTACATGCTGCCAGAAAAAGGCGTGATGCCGATGCACTGCTCGGCCAATCATGCAGTCGGCAACGCGGTCGACACCGCCGTTTTCTTTGGCTTGTCCGGCACTGGCAAGACAACCCTGTCCGCCGATCCGTCGCGCACGCTGATCGGAGATGACGAGCACGGCTGGTCGGATCGGGGCACCTTCAACTTCGAAGGCGGCTGCTATGCCAAGACCATAAACCTGAACGCCGAGGCCGAGCCGGAGATTTACGCGACCACCTCGAAATTCGGCACCGTGATCGAAAACATGGTCTTTGACCCCGAGACCAAGGAACTGGATTTCGACGACGACTCGCTGACAGCGAACATGCGTTGCGCCTATCCGCTTGAATATATCTCGAACGCCTCGAAAAGCGCGCTGGGTGGGCATCCGAAGAACATCATCATGCTGACCTGCGATGCCTTTGGGGTTCTGCCGCCGATCGCGCGGCTGACGCCTGCACAGGCAATGTATCACTTCCTGTCGGGCTTCACGTCAAAGGTGGCCGGGACCGAGCGTGGCGTAACCGAACCGCAACCCACCTTCTCGACCTGCTTTGGTGCGCCGTTCATGCCGCGTCGCCCGGAAGTCTACGGAAACTTGCTGCGCGACAAGATCGCCCAGCACGGCGCGACCTGCTGGCTGGTCAATACAGGCTGGACCGGTGGCGCCTATGGTGTCGGCAGCCGGATGCCGATCAAGGCCACCCGCGCCTTGCTGACCGCAGCGCTGGATGGTTCGCTGCGCGACGCCGAGTTCCGCAAAGACGCCAATTTCGGCTTTGACGTTCCCGTATCTGTCCCGGGCGTCCCCGAAGTTCTGCTTGACCCGCGTCGGACCTGGGATGATCAGGCCGCATTCGACAAGCAGGCCGAGAAACTGGTGCAGATGTTTGCCGAGAATTTTGAGCAGTATCTGCCGTTCATTGACGACGACATCAAAGCCGTCGCAATCGGATAAACGAAAAAGGGGCCGTCAGGCCCCTTTCTTTTTGCCGATCCGTAGCTTTTTTAGCTGTCCGCCGAATACTCATCTTATAGTTGTATGTCGTTAAAAGCACATACAAGTGCGTTGTTTCAAAGTGCGATCTGCGCTAGGCATATTTACTGTTGAGACGAAAAAGCCCGGCACATTCGCGCCGGGCACTGACTGAAAGGACTTTATGGAAGCTCATATGCGCACACTCACAACGCTGGATTGAGCAACCTAATCAGGCTTCTAGTCTAAGTAAACGGGGATGAGTGTCAACATGGGACTGGCTGGTTGGTATTGCTATCAGTGTGGTTCAAATGGTCGCGGACAGGCGGCGGTTGGCACAGAAAACTACAGGTAACACCATGACGGAAATCTCGAAACTCACCGAACTACGCAAATTGATGCAAAGCATGGAGCGGACGCTTGGGCTGGAAAAACTATCTCCGGTTGAGCGCGACATCTATTACGCTGCGGAAGAGCTTTCAAAATCCACTCAGGAAGTGCGTACGTTCGGTTTGATCGAGCATACTTTGGTCCAAAGCATTTCACGCCCAACTTTTTTCCGCGCGCTGAAATCGCTGGTCGAAAAAGGCTATCTTTCGCAAAGCGGCAGCGCCAACCGCGGGCGGTACATCGTTCATGCCCCCAGATGACGCGCCCCGTGCGCGCACGGTGATGTGATCGCAATGCGCGGCTGGGCGACTGACACCCTTGCGGCTTCACTGGCTTATGTGCTGGCGTCGATACTGACCTTCGCCGTGCTTATGCCAATGCAGAACGTGTTTTTTCCGGAATACCCAAGCCGGGCGAGCCTGCTGTTTTTGCCGCATGGCGTGCGGGTTCTGTCGGCCTGGCTGCTGGGGTGGCGCGCGGTATTTGCGTTGCTGCCGGGTGTGTTCATCGTCTTTGCTTATCTGGCGGGAACGGATGTTTTCCTACCCACCCGCCTGCTGGCAATTGCTGTCGCGGTTCTGACAGTTCCTGCGGTTTTCTATCTGCTCAAGGCTGTCGGATGGGACCTGTTCCCCAACCCGAACCGCAAACCCTGCTGGATTTGCGTTATGGGCGTGGGCATAGCCACATCCATTCTGGTCTCTGGCCTGACCAATCTGGTCTTTGGCAGTGCAACGGTTGAATACATCGCGTTCCTGATCGGCGACATCTCGGGCCTGTTCTTTCTGATGCTGGGTCTCTACTTCGCGTTCCGGTTTGCAGACAGGCGACCGGGCTAGCGCCTTAGCCCAACAGGCCACGCCGCAGCAGGTTCAATCCCGCCACCAGTAAAACGAACAGCGTGGCCTTGCGAAAGCTGGCCTGATCGATGCGATCCTGCGATTTCAAACCAACCCACATACCAAGCATGGCAGGAAAGATCAGTATTACTGAAAACGGAACCGTTTGCACCCGCAGAAAACCGGACCAGACATGCGCGGCCAGTAACATGACCGCCCCCAATCCATAGATGACCCCTTGAATTCGGATCTGCTCGGCCTTCGGGGTATTCAAAGCCGTCAGATAAGCAACTGTGGGGGGACCCCAGATGCCCGACATGCCACCCACGAACCCGGCGACGCCGCCAACAATAGCCTCAACACCGGTTGATGGATGATGTAGCACCAGCCTGACGCCCAGAACCTGCACAAGGGCGAAGAAGGACACGAATGCGCCGATCAGCAGCAGGAAGACCGAGCCGGGCACCAGCGTAACCAGCTGTGCGCTCAGCACCAGAAAAATACCTCCAACGACCAGGAAAACCCGAAACCGGCGAATGGAGCTGAGTGCGGCGCTGGCGCCCCCGCGAAAAGCCTGAACGCCATTGGTGACAAGGGTCGGCAGAATGAGCCCCGCCAGGGTCAGATCCGGCGGCAGAAACGAATTCAGGCCAGATACAAACACCATGGGCATGGCAAATCCAACCATGCCCTTGACCCATCCGGCGGCAAAGGCAACGGCGATGGCAAGTAACAGCTCTTGCGGCGACAGAAGGGAAAACAGGTCCATGCCTTCTAGATATCATCTGGATTTTCTTCTGCATTGCAAAAATGATAAGGTAATTTTTGAACTTTCTAGCAGTAAAATGAGTATTTTTGTTGCGCTGCACGTGCAGCATGATATGACCAGACGACCGAGGAAAGGACGCGATTCATGGCCCATGACGGACAGGATATGACCCAAATGACAACTGATGCAGTTTTGCCCGATCTTCTGGACTTAACGCGGGCCGCCGTGCCTGCTGTGGACGCCGTTTTTGAAAAAGCCCGCGCATCCGTGCGTGGCATGGTGACCGCCGAGGGCCGGGTTTCTGGCGCACTGATCGAAGCAAATCAGACTGCTGCGCATGGTCTGGCCTGGCTGGCGACATATTCTCAGTCGCTGCAACAGATGCAGCGCTGGGCCGAAGCGCTGCAAGCCGAAGGCAAATTTGGCGAGATCGAGCAGTTGCTGCACCAGATCGCGTTCGGCGAATATCTGCACCAGGTCGCGGGCGGTATTCCGATGAACCAGGGCGAGGTGGTGCGTCTTCAGGATATGGGACTTGGCTGGGACGCGCTGTCGGGCTTTCAGTCGACCCAAGTGCAGACCCTGATGGCGCGGGCCAATTCTCAGGCTGCGCGCAGCCGTCTGGTTGCACTGATGCAGGATCAGGCCGGAGCTACGATGTTCGGCGCGTCCGGTCTGGATGAAGAGCTTGAGATGATCCGGGACCAGTTCCGCCGCTACGCGCAGGAAAAGGTCGAACCAAACGCGCATGACTGGCACCTGAAGGATGAACTGATTCCGCTGGAAATCATTGAAGAACTGGCGGAAATGGGCGTTTTCGGCCTGACCATCCCCGAGGAGTTCGGTGGATTCGGCCTATCCAAAGCGTCGATGTGCGTGGTGTCCGAGGAACTGTCGCGCGGCTATATCGGCGTGGGTTCGCTGGGGACCCGATCCGAGATTGCGGCCGAGTTGATCATCGCAGGCGGCACCGACGCGCAAAAGGCACAGTGGTTGCCAAAGATTGCCAGTGCCGAGATCCTGCCGACCGCCGTTTTCACGGAACCCAACACCGGTTCGGACCTTGGCAGCCTGCGCACGCGCGCGGTCAAGGATGAGAATGGCGATTACAAGATTACCGGCAACAAGACCTGGATCACCCACGCCGCGCGAACCCATGTGATGACCCTGCTGGCGCGGACCAACCCCGACAGCACCGACCACCGCGGCCTGTCCATGTTCCTGGCGGAAAAGACACCGGGCACTAACGAGAACCCCTTTCCCACCCCCGGCATGACCGGTGGCGAGATCGAGGTGCTGGGCTATCGCGGCATGAAGGAATACGAGCTGGGTTTTGACGGCTTCCATGTCAAGGGTGAGAACCTGTTGGGCGGCGAAGAAGGTAAAGGTTTCAAGCAGTTGATGGAAACCTTCGAAAGCGCGCGCATCCAGACCGCCGCCCGGGCCATCGGTGTGGCACAGTGTGCGCTGGACATCGCCATGCAATATGCGATCGACCGCAAGCAGTTCGGAAAATCTCTGATCAACTTCCCGCGCGTGTCCGGCAAGCTGGCGATGATGGCGGTCGAGATCATGATCGCGCGTCAGCTGACCTATTTCAGCGCATGGGAAAAAGATCACGGCCAGCGCTGTGACCTTGAGGCCGGTATGGCCAAGCTGCTTGGTGCACGTGTGGCCTGGGCTGCGGCGGATAACGGGTTGCAGATTCATGGCGGCAACGGCTTTGCGCTGGAATACAAGATCAGCCGCGTTCTGTGTGACGCGCGTATCCTTAACATTTTTGAAGGGGCTGCCGAAATTCAGGCACAGGTCATCGCACGACGTCTGCTCGGGTGACCCATTTCCGCAGTCCTGTTTCCCCGACTGGCCCGGCGCTTGCGCCGGGTCTTTTTCCTGTATTGTACAATCTGTAAGCGGTCCGAACCATGCAGAGTACGTTTTGTACAAAACATTCCAATGCCCCTCGTGGCCCGCGTGACGGTCACAAAGGACCCACGTGTTTCAAAACTTCCCCCTTTGATCCCGCCCCTTTCACCGGTAGAGCATCAGCCGGACACGAGACGGAAAAATAACTTTTGGGAAACCGCATGACCCGACCTTTCCTTGCCATGTGGGCCGTTCTTGCGGCTCTTGCTCTGTCGGCTTGCACCACCCCGCAGCCGACGGTGAGCCGGAACGATATTGATGCGCTGGCGCAGTCGATCCAGGCGCTTGGGCCCGATGTTAATCCGGCCGAGGCACAGCAAGCGGCCACGATTGCCTATGCCTATTCGCAGCAGCTGAAGCAGGACTGGAACGTCACCGACCCGGCGATCATCCACAATGCCAAGATCATCAACGGGTTCCGCGAAAAGGGTCTGTGCAATGACTGGGCCGAAGCCATGACCAAACGCCTGCGGCAGGAAAATTTCCGGACGCTGGATTTGCATTGGGCCACGTCGCCGCCGACCCCGCTGCGCATCATCCACCATTCGGCGTCGATCAGCGCCAAGGGGGACACGATGTATGACGGTATCATCCTCGACCCCTGGCGCAACAGCGGTGCCTTGTTCTGGGCGCCGGTGCGCGAGGATACGCGATACAACTGGGCACCCCGGCTGGAAGTGCGCGAGCGGCTTCTGAACGGGTCATTGCCCTACTGACCCGGTTTCGCCGACAGGGCTGATACGCTAGAACCCTGCCATGACACGCCTGATCCTGACCCTGCCTTTGATGGCCCTGTTTCAATGCGACAGGGATGAAACCGTCGCCGCCTATGGCGCGGCAGACCGGACATGGGCGTTGCAGGAGATCGACGGACAGCCCTTTGCCGCCAGCGCCCTGCTGCGGTTCCCCGAAGAGGGCAGGATCGCCGGAAATGCCCCCTGCAACAGCTATGACGGCACGCTGAACGCGCCCTACCCGTGGTTCGAAATTCAGGACCTGAGAGCAACGCGGGCCGCCTGCGCCGGGCTTGAGGCCGAAGGGGTCTATTTCGCCGCCCTTTTGGCCATGACCCAGTCCGAAGTGTCGGGCGATGTGCTCATCCTGCGCAATGAGGACGGGCACGAGATGGTGTTCACAGCCGCCGAGTGACCTGATCCACGAACCGCGCGCGCGCCTCGGGCAGTGGGTTATGCCCCAGCGCGGGGGCGACGCGATGGTTCAGGAAATATCCGGTTGTGCGCAAAGCCTCGGCAATCTCGGCATCCGGCGCGGTGCCTTCACCCCGCAGGCAGGGCGGCAGCGGCAACAGCTTGTCTGCCCATTCCCCCGCCCCTTTGACACTGACGGCGCGCCCGGTCTTGGGCGACACATAGACCAGCCCCTCGGTCGTGCCGGTCGCGGCGCAGGCGGTCAGATCAAGGCCAAAGCCAAGCTCGTCCAGCAGCGCCAGCTCCCATCGCAGGTAGGCCAGCGGCCATATCTCATCCTGTCCCAACAGGTCCATCAACCGCTCGGTCCGGGTATAGAGCGCCGGGTGCGCCTCTCGTTCGGGCAGGCAGAAGGACAAAAGCGACACGACGGCGTTCAGCCCGGACAGGGCCAGCCGCCCGGAAAACGCCGCCGCCGCGCGCGAGCGCAGGGGTTCGACCTGAAAGGTGCCGATATGTTCCTCCAGCCGCGCACGCCACAGCACATCCAGCTGTGCGCCGGGTTGCAGGATCGGTGCGATCTTGCGGCTGGTCCCGCCCCGCACCACACCGGCATGACGCCCGTGGGATTCGGTAAAGACCTCGATAATCGCCGAGGTTTCGCCGTGGCGGCGAGAGGTCAGTAGGATGCCGTGATCGCGCCAGTCCAATTCGGGGTCCTGTCGGTGATTAAGTTGTGGTGTTCCCAGAAAATCGTGAAGGGTTCCGTTCTGCAATGGTTTTGCACATCAAGCGCGGAAAGATACGTGAATCGCTTGGTCCGACGGCAGGGGGCTAGTGATCTAAGTGGGACGAAGTGCCAATTCGCTGCGGATGCGCCGAGGTCTACTATTCCCGCTTAGTCGTCCATACCGAGGGTGAAATCGCAGAATTGCGTATATTGCAGGGTCACGTTGCCGTTCGATATTTCAAGCACTCCGTATTGTGGTGCTTCTTTAGGAGGCTTGAAGCTATCCCAATCCCAAGGAGGACGCGGTGCTGGCGCTTGAAACGACAACGCACCCAATGTCGCGAAAGGGATACCACGAACTGTCCCACAGGTAGGCCTATGAACATGCCCCATGAATAAGTGCTTCACGTTTGTATGGCGGCAAACGACATTCAAAAAAGCTTCTTCGTCCTCAAGTCTGATTTCATCTTGTTTAGGCAATCCAAGCGCGAACGGCGGGTGATGCATGAAGATGTAAGCGGGGCGATCGTCATTCCTGCGCAACAGGCTATCCAACCAGCCTCGCCGCACTTCGCAAAATTGGCCTGCGTGGGAGCCAACCTTATGGGTGTCCAAGCAAACCACTGTACCGACAGCGGTCTCTAGGGCGAATTGGATAAAATCAGGCATCGTGTCTTCGGGCAAAGGAAGATGGGATCTAAATCCACCCCTGTCATCGTTGTTTCCCATCATCGGATAGATATGCAACTTAGACTTGGCGAGGTATCCCGCCAATGCGGTATAGTCACCCTCGATATCATCCCCAACCAAATCTCCGGACAGTATCGCGAAATCAGCGTCAGCGTGATGGGTGTTTGCATGATTGATGGCAGCAGCGAGCCGCGCTCGTGGGTTTAGCCCGTCGATTGTACCTTCATTCTGGAAATGAGGATCGGACATCCAAATGATTTTGGTCATTCTAATCCCTTAAACTTAGATTAAACAATTGTCGCCAGCTTCGGGTACGCTAACTGCAATAGCGAGTAGCTGCCAGTCTTGTATGGAGATTCCAGCCATTCCGCGACGACGGCAGCTTCGCGCGGAACTGGTACAGTTTGCTCTGTATGCAGCATCAGCGACTTGGCCTCAAAGCCGACATGCGTCTGGCCCGCTACTCCAGCCCCTCTTCGCCCAGCAGGTGTCGGCCTTGCCGGTCTTCGACCTCAATCACCCAGAGGTCGGGGTCAAAGCTGCGCTGGCGCTGGATGGCGTGATCCACGTCGCCCTCGGGGCCAGAGGACAGTTCGACCCATGTGCGTTCGCCGCTCATCAGATCAAAGCTGCGTTGAAAGGCGGTGGCCTGCCCGTCGAGCGTGTTGAGCTTGACCAGAACCGCGCCCGCGGTGTCATCGCCATGGGCCACAACAAAGGCGGGGATTTCCTGAAACCGGAGCCGCGCCAGATAGGCGTGCACCCAGAAATCAGCGGTCAGGCGGGTCATGCGTTGCCGTCTTTGAAATCCAGACCCATTTCCGAATAGCGCTCGGATTCCTCAAGCCAGTTGGGCCGGACTTTCACTTGCAGGAACAGGTGGATCTTGCGATCGAGGAACTCTTCCAGTTCCGCCCGCGCGGCCTGACTGACGGCCTTTATCGTCTCGCCCTTCTTGCCCAGAACGATGCCCTTGTGGCCGTCGCGCATGACATAGATGACCTGATCGATTCTGGCCGAGCCGTCCTTGCGTTCTTCCCAGTTTTCGGTCTCGACCGTCAGTTGGTAGGGCAGTTCCTGATGCAGGCGCAGGGTCAGCTTCTCGCGCGTCATTTCCGCCGCGATCATGCGCAGGGGCAGATCGGCGATCTGATCTTCGGGATACAACCACGGGCCTTCGGGCAATTCGCCCGCCAGCCATTTACGCAGGTCATCGACGCCGTGGCCTTTTTCGGCCGAGATCATGAAGGTTTCGGCAAAGGGGTAGCGCGCGTTCAGGTCGCTGGTCAGCGCCAGCAGTTTCTCGGACGGCACCTTGTCGATCTTGTTGATGGCCAGCGCGATGGTGCGGCCCTGCCCGATCTCGGCCAGCCCTTCGAGGATGCGTTCGACCCCTTCGGTGATGCCGCGATGCGCCTCGACCATCAGCACGACGATATCGGCATCGGCGGCCCCGCCCCAGGCGGCAGCGACCATGGCACGGTCCAGACGGCGGCGCGGTTTGAACAGGCCGGGCGTGTCGACAAAGACCAGTTGCGCATCGCCTTCCATCGCGACGCCCCGGATACGCGCACGCGTGGTCTGCACCTTATGGGTCACGATCGAGACTTTGGCCCCGACCATGCGGTTCAGGAGGGTGGATTTGCCTGCGTTGGGCTCTCCGATCAGGGCAATAAATCCGGCGCGTGTGGTCATGTGTCTGGCAATCCTGTCTGCAACTGCGCCCCCCTATAGCAGAAAGGTCCGGCGGGCCAGAGGGATTTGTCGCATTGCGGCCCTGCGTTTGCGGTGGCAGGACAGGCATAGATGCCCAGCCAGTTCCAGCCCGGCAGCAAATTCTTTCAATGAGGTTTTCATGAAACGTCGCGAGTTTCTTCTTGGAAGCGGTGCCGCCGCTGGCGCGTTTGGGTTGGGCGGATGGTCGTTGGCGGCAGGTGATGCGGCGCAGGAGCTGGTGCTGCAACCCGCCAGTTACCGGCTGCGCGAAGGGCTGACCACAGGGATGGTCAGCCTGTCGCCCGATGCGCCGCCGCCGGTTCTGTACGGGCGGCAGGGCGAGCCTATGCGGCTGAGCGTGCGCAACACCTTGCCGGACTATACCTCGATGCACTGGCACGGGCTGCGCATCCGAAACGAGATGGATGGGGTGCCCTATCTGACCCAGATGCCCATCGGCGAGGGCGAAAATTTTACCTATGAATTCACGCCACCGGATGCGGGGACCTACTGGTATCACCCCCATTGCATGACGATGGAGCAGATGGCGCGCGGGCTGACCGGTGTGATGGTGATTGCCGAGCCGGAAGAGCCGGGGTTCGACAGCGAACAGGTGATCAATCTGCGGGATTTCCGTCTGGACGAGAGTGACGCGTTCCTGCCTGCCTATACGGCGCGGGGTGCGGCGCGAGCGGGCACGTTTGGCACGGTGCAGACCGCCAACTGGCAGGGCGCGGCGGTCTATGAGCACACGGCGGGCAGTCTGGTACGGCTGCGGGTGGTCAACACGGACACGACCCGCATCTACAAGCTGCATCCCGAGGGGGCCGAGACCCGGATCATCGCGTGGGACGGGCATCCGGTCGAGATCGATCTGCCGGTGCCAACGGCGGATGAACCGCTGTTGCTGGGCCCCGGTCAACGGGTGGATTTTGCCGTCCGGATGCCCGCGAACGAAGGGCAGTCAGCGGACCTGATGGCCAAGTTTCCCGGCCAGCCGCATCGCGCCATGGCTCGCTTGCGGGCGACTGGCACATCAGCGGCGCGCGATCTGAGAGAGCTGCGCCCGTTGCGTGCAAACCCCGTTGCGCGCCCGGATCCGAACCGTGCGGAATTGCATGAGTTCGTCTTTGGCTGGACACCGGAAGGCGGTGCCCCAAATGACGGGTTCTGCGGCACGCTGGGGTATAGTTTCTGGTCGATCAACCGCAAACCATGGCCGGGTGATGCGGCGCAAGGCACCGGACCGCTGGCGGTTCTGGAACAGGGCAAAAGTTATGTCCTGCGGTTGCGCAACGAGTCGCCCAACCTGCATCCGATCCACCTGCACGGGCTGGCCTTCGTGCCGCTGCGATCCAACCTGCGCACCCTGCCACCGCTGATGACCGACACGATGCTGCTGTTGAAGGATGAGGTGGCGGATATCGCACTGGTGGCCGACAACCCCGGCGACTGGGCCTTTCATTGTCACGTGATCGAACACCAGAAAACCGGGCTGACCGGGTTCATCCGGGTGGAGTGATCTTAACGACGCTCTGGCATATTCAGCGCCAAAACATAGTTGGGATAGGCTTGGTCCCCAATGCGGAAATCTGTGACACCGACTTGTCGGAACCCCTTGGCCAGATAGAAATCGATCGCGGGCTTATTCTCGGAGTTGGTCGTCAGCCAGATCGCGTTCCGGCCTTTGTCCCGGGTATAATCGACCGCAACATCCAATAGTGCTGAACCGATGCCTTTTCCGTGATGGCGAGGCTGGACGTAAAACGTCACAATCTCTAGGTCGGACAGCCCATCAAGAGGTGCAACGCGTTCTTCAGCCAGCCGAATGTAACCGTCGATCCCATCTTCGTTCTCAGAGACCATCAAAAGGTCTTTCCCATCTTCCAGAAGGGATTCGAACCGGGCCGCTGTGAACTCGGACAGGGCAAACTCGGCAAAGAAGGAGTTCACGCCACGCTGCAAATAGGTACCGACCCAGACTTCGATCGAGAGTGCCGCAAGGCTGGCGGCGTCCGACTTTTGTGCCGGTCTGATCTTCATGTGCCGGGATTCGCGCTACAGATCAAACCACTTGCTCCAGCAACGCCTTGGCAGCCGCCTGTTCGGCCTGGCGCTTGGAGCCTGCGGTGGCTTGCGCCTCGGTTCCGTCCTGAAGGCGGGCGGCGATGGTGAAGACGGGGGCGTGGTCGGGGCCGCTGCGTTTGACCTCGACATAGCTGGGCGGTTTCTGGCCGCGCGCCTGTGCCCATTCCTGAAGCGCGGTTTTGGCGTCGCGGGCGTCGGCCTCGACCTTGTGGATGCGGTCGCCCCAGAGGGCGAGGATGACATCGCGGGCGGCTTCGAACCCGGCGTCGCGGTAGATGGCGGCAATCACCGCCTCCATCGCGTCGCCCAGCAGCGCCTGTTTGCGGCGCCCCCCCGAGAGCATCTCGGACCGGCCCAGTTTCAGCACCGCGCCCAGATCGATCTGGCGGGCGACGTCTGCACAGGCCTCTTTCCGGACCAGCGCGTTGAACCGGGGCGCAAGCTGGCCTTCGGAGGCTTTCTTGTCGGCCTCAAGCAGCGCGGTGGCCATGACAAGGCCCAGTACGCGGTCGCCCAGAAACTCCAACCGCTGATTGTCGGGCCGGGTCGACGATGAGACCGAGCCGTGGGTCAGCGCACGCACCAGCAACTCGGGGTTGGCAAACTCATACCCCAAACGTTGCTGAAACGCCTTTATCTCGGCTGAGAGCTTCAATTGACCGCCTTGAAGAAGCGATCCCCGCGCCAGGTCCAGAAGAACAGCATCGACCGGCCAGCGGACGAGAACATGATCCGGTCGGCGCGACCGATCAGGTTTTCGTAGGGCACATAGCCAACCCCGCCAGCGGATTGCGGCAGGCGGCTGTCAGCCGAATTGTCGCGGTTGTCGCCCATGAAGAAATAATGGCCCTCGGGCACGGTATAGATGCCGGTGTTGTCCGAGCCCTGATTGCCGATATTCAGCACGTCATAGGTGACGCCGTTGGGCAGGGTTTCAATCAGGCGCGACTTTTCACAGGCGCCGCCAACGCCAACGGGGCCGTTTTCGCAGCGTGGGCGCAGGCGTTGCGGGCCCTGCGGTTCGGCGATTTCGGTGAATATGCCGTCAGGCTGCTGCGGAACCGGTGTGCCGTTGAGGATGATCTGCCCCTCGCGGACCTGAATGCGGTCGCCCGGCAGGCCGATCAGGCGCTTGATATAATCGCGCCCGCTGACCGGGTGGCGGAAGACGATGACATCGCCGCGCACGGGGTCGCCGCCCCAGATGCGGCTGCCGTCATCACCCTGCATCCAGCCGCAGAGATCTTCGGCGTCGATGTTCAGGCCGACACTGGGGATGATCAGGCTGGGGCATGAGGCGTAGGAATAGCCGTAGGCCATCTTGTTGACGAAGAGGAAATCGCCGATCAGCAGCGTCTGTTTCATCGAACCGGAGGGAATCCAGAACGGTTGAAAGAAGAGGGTCCGGAACACGCCCGCGATCAGCAGGGCATAGACGATGGTCTTGATCGTTTCCCAGACGCCGCTTCCGGTCTTGGCTTCGTCGGCCATACTGCTCTCTCCAGTTCTCTGTGCTTGGCTTCGCTGCTACATGCGGGGGGGATGGGGTCAAGTCAAGGCTGTGTGACGTGATCTTGCAGAGGACGCGCCTCGATCACGACAAAGGCCTGTGCCCAGGGGTGGTCATCGGTCAGCGTGACGTGGATGATCGCCTCGTACCCTGCGGGGGTCAGTTCGTTCAGGCGTTCGGCGGCCCAGCCTGTGACATGCATCACCGGCTGACCGGTGCGCAGGTTGGTGACGGCCATGTCCTTCCACGAAATACCCATGCGCAGGCCGGTGCCGAGTGCCTTGGAGCAGGCCTCTTTCGCGGCCCAGCGTTTGGCATAGGTACCTGCGGTATCCGCGCGGCGTTCGGCCTTGCGCTGTTCGGTGTCAGTAAAGACACGGTTGCGGAACCGGTCGCCGAACCGGTCGAGCGTACCCTGAATGCGGTCTATGTTTGCAAGGTCTGTGCCGATGCCGAGGATCATGTTTTTCGCTCGTTTTTACTTAAGTGCATGCTGAACCCTCTGCCAACACCAAAGACAAATGCGTAACGACACAAAATCCAGGAAACACCCAAACTGACCAAGAGCTCAAGGCACATCAGTGCAGTGTGTTCTGGCCGGTGCCAGTGTCGGGCTGGGTCTGTCAGAACGTCAAGCAAAGCGAAAGTAAGCACAGCAAGAAAAGTGGTCAGAACCATTTTTCGCGCGAGTATCCAACTTTTTACTGACGGGCCGCATTGGAAACCTCTGCGACCGGTATCAAAACCGTACAGCAAAGCGGCCACCACAAGCGAAAGGGTCAGCGGGGAAAACCTTGTCGGCCATTCAAACCAAAGAAATGTCCTTGCCATACTCAGAAAAACATAGGTCATGAGCACAATGCTCAGAAACAAAGGGCGATGCAACCCAACCCTTTTATCTTGTGAAAACAAATAGTTCAACAAACAGGCCTCAGTCTGAATCGCTCACCCCAACCGCACCGTCAGGATCTTGTAACTCGCCACCCCGAAGAACCCGGCAAAGGCGAAATCGAACCAGCGGCGGGCACGGCGGTAGGTTCGGACCATGCGCTCGGATGAAAACAGAAACGCATAGCCGATAAAGATCATCAACGATCCCGCATAGAGCATGGCGAAATAGCTCAGCAGCATCGACAGGCCGGCATCGCTGGGAGCGACGATGGCGTAGATCGAGCCCCAGCTGAGGATCGCCTTGGGGTTCGTCAGGTGGATGGCGGCACCTTTGGCGAAGATCGTCGGCAGTGCGCCCGTGGCCGGTTTGCCCAAAGCAACCTCATCCGCGGTCATCGCGCGGCGCAGGGCCTTGAGGGCCAGCCAACCCAGATAGGCCACGCCGACATAGCGGATCACTTCGAACACCCAGACATTGGCCAGCATGATCGCCGACAGGCCAAGTGCTGCGGCAATGCCCCAGGCGGCGGACCCGGCACAGATGCCCAGTGCAAAGGCCAGCCCAGCGGTGCGGCCTTCGTTCATGGCGGTTCCGGCAATGCCCATCGTCGCTGGCCCCGGAGAGCCGCCCGCCATCAGCCAGGCCAGCCAGATGGCGACAAAGCCGGGCGTGATCACGCGCGCGCCTCGTCCATCAGGCGGCGCATCTCGGCAATGGCCGGGGTGAGGCCCAGAAAAATCGCCTCGCCAATCAGGAAATGACCGATATTCAGCTCTTTCACCTCGGGGAAAGCGGCAACCGGTTTTACGGTGTCGTAGGTCAGGCCATGGCCCGCATGGACCTCGAGCCCCAGCGAATGGGCGAAGGTGGACATCTGGCGCAGCGACTCAAGCTCGCGTTCGGCATCTTCCATGCGACCTTCGGCATGGGCGTCGCAATAGGCGCCGGTGTGCAGCTCGATCACTTCGGCACCGATGCGGTGGGCGGCTTCGATCTGACGCTGATCGGCGGCAATGAAGATCGACACACGGCAGCCAGCCTCACGCAGAGGCGCGATGAAATGCGCCAGCTTATTTTCCTCGCGCGCGACTTCAAGCCCGCCTTCGGTGGTGCGCTCTTCGCGCTTTTCGGGCACGATGCAGACCGCGTGCGGTTTGTGGCGCAGGGCGATTTTCTGCATCTCGGGCGTCGCGGCCATCTCAAAATTCAACGGCACCGACAGAACCTCCATCAGCCCGTCGATATCGGCGTCCGAGATATGGCGGCGGTCTTCGCGCAGATGCGCGGTGATGCCGTCGGCGCCAGCCTCTTCTGCCAGCTTGGCGGCGCGCAGCGGGTCAGGATAGGCCCCGCCGCGCGCGTTGCGCACGGTGGCGACATGATCGATATTCACACCCAGACGCAGACGGCTTTCGGTCATCATTTGGTTCCTTTTGCAGATTTTCGCCCCGACCTTAGCGATCTTGGCGCGGGACCGGCAGTTGTTTCTCCGGCCAGACGTTTGATTTCTTCAAACTTTGCCTTGATCTTGGCGCGGCGGCGCAGCTGGTAGGTCAGGATCAGCGGCAGGCTGAGGTAGTAGCAGATAATGCCCGCCACGATGCCGGGGATGATGCCGCCAATCATGTAGGGATAGAAAACATCATCATAGAACTGCCCCAGCCCGTGCCAGTCGGCCACGCGGTCCGTGAACAGGGCAAGAAGATTGTTCTTGAGGTCACCGATGGCGTCGGCAAATTTGCCCATCAGCCCCTGCGTGTCGCCTTCTTCATATTCAGTGCCCAGCAGGAAATGCCCGGTTTGCAGGCAGATCACCCCAATCGGGACATAGGTCAGGGGGTTGCCGAAGAACGTGCCGCTGAGGGCGGCCAGAATATTTCCCTTGATCAGCCGCGCACCAATTGCCGCAACCAGAAAGTGCAGCCCGTAAAACGGCGTGAAGGATGCGAAAACGCCCGCCCCTATGCCACGGGCGATCCGGTCAGGGGAATCCGGAAGGCGGCGGACACGGTGTTTGACATAGTGGAAGGCGCGGGTCCATCCGCCACGCGGATAGACGAGTTCCGATGCGACCTGAACAGGAGAGCGTCGGTCTCGGCGCTTGAATACCACCCGTGATCACCCCTTCTCAGCCAGCCGCAGTCGCGGTCTTGGTCCGGTCCCGATAACGCTCGACCGCTGCAACGTCGCTTTCAGCCTCAAGCATCAGCATCAGCGAATGCAACTGTTCAAGGTCGCGCAGTTCGACATTGATCAGCAGGCGGTAAAAATCCGGTTTGCGGTCCACAAATTCCAGGTTCGAGATATTGGCCTTTTTCTCGCCGATCAATGTGCAAATGCGCCCCAGAACCCCGGCATCGTTGCCGATGGTCAGATCCAGTGTCGCCCCATAGACGGCTGGGTGCGTGCCCGAATGCCAGTGCAGATCGACCCAGCGTTCCGGTTCGCTTTCATATTGGCTGAGCTTGTCGCAGTCGATGGCGTGCACCACAACGCCCTTGCCCCGGTAGGTAATACCCACGATCCGTTCGCCCGGCAGCGGCTGGCAGCAGGGCGCGCGGTCGAATTTCTGGCCGGGCTCAAGACCGATCACGGCACGCCGCAGCGGGATGGCGTCGCCTTCATCCTTGGCCAGTTCGGGATAGACGGCCTCGACCACCTCATGGGCAGTCAGTTCGGCACTGCCCAGACGGGCTAGCAATTCATGCCGGTCTTTGAGGCGCAGGTGCTTGGCGGCGGTATCAAGCGCCTTGTCGGTGGCTTTGCGCCCCACATGGTCAAAACCCGAGCGCGCCAGTTCCTTGCCCAGCTTGATGAACCGTTCGCGATCCACCTCGCGCAGGGCGCGGCGGATGGCGGTGCGGGCCTTGCCGGTGACGGCGATCTCAAGCCATGTGACCTGCGGTGTCTGCCCGTCAGCGGTGATGATATCCACCGACTGGCCGTTCTTCATCCGCGTCCAGAGCGGCACGCGAATGCCATCGACCTTGGCCCCCACGCAGGCATGGCCGATCCGGGTGTGGATGGCATAGGCGAAATCGATCGGGGTCGCGCCCCGCGGCAGTTTCACCACGTCGCCCTTCGGGGTGAAGCAGAAAACCTGATCCGAATACATCTCGAGCTTGACGGCTTCGAGGAAATCCTCGTGATCATCCTCGTTGTCAAACTGTTCAGTCAGGTTGGATATCCATTTCGCCGGGTCGACGGCAAAGGGGTTTTCCGTGCGCACCCCGTCCCGGTAGGACCAGTGCGCCGCAACGCCGGTTTCGGCCACATCGTGCATCTGGCGGGTGCGGATCTGAACCTCGACCCGTTTGCCATCACGGCCTGAAACGGTGGTGTGAATCGAGCGGTAGCCGTTCGATTTCGGCTGGCTGATATAGTCCTTGAACCGCCCCGGCACCGCGCGCCAGCGTTGATGGATGGCCCCAAGCGTGCGATAGCAGTCTTCTTCCGTCTGGGTAATGATGCGGAACCCGTAGATATCGGACAGGCGCGAAAAGCCCTGATCCTTTTCCTGCATCTTGCGCCAGATCGAATAGGGTTTCTTGGCGCGGCCAAAGACTTCGGCTTCGATGCCCGCCTTTTCCAGCTCGTGGCGCATGTCGCCGGTGATGCGGTGGATCACATCGCCGGTTTCACGTTGCAGCGTGATAAAGCGACGGATGATCGACTGGCGGCCTTCGGGGTTCAGGACGCGGAACGCGAGGTCTTCGAGCTCCTCGCGCATCCATTGCATCCCCATGCGGCCCGCAAGCGGCGCGTAGATATCCATCGTCTCGCGCGCTTTCTGAACTTGCTTTTCGGGCCGCATCGCCTTGATGGTGCGCATGTTGTGCAGACGGTCGGCCAGCTTGACCAGAATGACCCGCAGGTCCTTGGACATGGCCATGAACAGCTTGCGGAAATTCTCGGCCTGTTTGGTTTCGCGGCTGGACAGTTGCAGGTTGGTCAGCTTGGTGACGCCATCGACCAGTTTGGCGACCTCATCCCCGAACAGATCGGACACCTTGCCGTAATTGGCCTTGGTGTCTTCGATCGTGTCGTGCAGCAAAGCCGTAATGATCGTCGCATCATCCAGACGCTGTTCGGTCAGGATGGCGGCAACGGCAACGGGGTGGGTAAAATAGGGCTCGCCAGAGTGGCGGAATTGCCCTTCGTGCATCTTCTGGCCAAACTCATAGGCCAGCGCGATACGTTCAGCATTCGTCTTGGGATTGTAGTTGCGGACCAGCGCAATCAGATCGTCAGCAGAAATCATCCGGTCCGCACCTTCGTCTTTGGAGCTTACCCCTGCCCTTGAGCCTCCATCAGAGCGCGCAGGAGTTTTTCTTCGGACATGTCGTCCATCGCAGGCTTGTCCGTCTCGGCACCCATCAGCAGCGCCATCTGATCTTCTTCCGGCTCATCAACCTCGATCTGGGTCTGGTTGGCCTCGATCAGGCGTTCGCGCAGGGCGTCCGCGCCTTGGGTTTCGTCGGCGATTTCACGCAGGGACACGACAGGGTTCTTGTCGTTGTCGCGGTCAACGGTAATCGCGGCACCGGCAGAAATCTCGCGCGCCCGATGGGCGGCCAGCATCACCAGTTCGAACCGGTTTGGAACCTTGTCTACGCAATCTTCTACCGTCACGCGGGCCATTGGGCGCTCTCCGTTTCTGAGTCCATGTCAGGAAGGGGTTTATCTAAGCGCGATTCCGCGCCTTGACAAGCAGGAAATGCTGCATTTGCAGGGATCACAGCGGCGTAACCGCCGCAACCTCGGGCGGGGGCAGGTCGGCAACCATCTGGGAAACCGTGCGATCAAGCACGGGGTGACGCCAGTCGGGCACAATATCCGCCATCGGCACAAGCACAAAAGCGCGGTCCTGAAGGCGCGGATGCGGCAGGATCAGCTGATCCGGTGCCTCTTGCCGTTGCGCCTCGGGCGGCAGGGTCAGCCAGCGGTCGAACAGGGCGCGGTCGGGCAGAATCTGATCGCCATAGCACACAAGATCCAGATCCAGCGTCCGCATTCCCCAGCGCTGCACCCGTTCACGGCCGAACTGGTTTTCAACCTCGTGCAGCGCGCGCAAAAGCTCGGACGGGGATTTGTCGGTTTCGATCAGCGCTGCCGCATTCACGTAATCCGGGCCAGCGCCAGCGGGGAAGCAGGGTGTCGCAAAAAACCGGCTTACAGAGCGAATCACTACGCCCTGCTGCGAAAGTGCGTCAATTGCGCGCTGTAGCGTTACAGCGGGCCCATTTCCTCTCAGATCGAGATTTGCGCCCAATGCCACAACCGCATTTGGCAAAGAATTGTACATATGCTACCCTATATTCGACACATTGCATACTTGCGATAAGCGACAAAAGTTCTAATTATAAGCCCACCAGAGTGCGCCATATTATAACTCACACACCACTCACTCACGTAACGCGGCGTAGTCTGGATTGTACCGGAAGGACCTATTTATGTTTTATAAGGACGAACGGCTAGCGCTGTTCATCGACGGCTCGAATCTTTATGCCGCGGCAAAAGCACTCGGTTTCGACATAGACTACAAACTTCTGCGGCAGGAATTCATGCGCCGTGGCAAGTTGCTTCGGGCTTTCTACTATACAGCGCTGCTTGAAAACGACGAGTATTCACCGATCCGCCCATTGGTTGACTGGCTGCATTACAATGGCTTCACCATGGTCACCAAACCGGCCAAGGAATACACCGACAGCATGGGGCGTCGGAAAGTCAAAGGGAACATGGATATCGAGCTGACGGTCGATGCCATGGAACTGGCACCGCGTGTGGATCATATCGTGCTGTTCTCGGGCGACGGGGATTTCCGCCCGCTGATCGCCAGCCTGCAACGTCAGGGCGTTCGCGTGTCGGTCGTGTCAACGATCCGCAGCCAGCCGCCGATGATTTCGGACGAGCTGCGCCGTCAGGCCGACAACTTCATCGAGTTGGAGGATCTGCGCGACGTGATCGGTCGCCCGCCGCGTGAAATGCCGGCAGAGCATCGCAGCGTCGCGGTTGCAGGCGGCAGCTGATCCGGCACCACTGCCTGTTGATGGGAAAATTCGCGCGGTCAGGACCGGAGTCCTGGCCGCGCTTCTTTAACTAAGGATTGGTGCTGAAACATCCTCTGACTAACAACGATTCGTGTCAGATGAATGACAATGTCCTGTCTGGACCAAGGCCGGGA
The DNA here is from genome assembly GCF_059613305.1 of Ruegeria sp. BHSB056. Taxonomy (NCBI): domain Bacteria; kingdom Pseudomonadati; phylum Pseudomonadota; class Alphaproteobacteria; order Rhodobacterales; family Roseobacteraceae; genus Ruegeria; species Ruegeria sp. BHSB056. The sequence continues at coordinate 36,257 of NZ_JBXWSG010000019.1, forward strand.
AAAGACTTACCTGTGCCCTAAGGAGACAGCCGAATGACCAAGCCGCCACTGACACTTTATCTGGCCGCCCCCCGCGGGTTCTGCGCCGGTGTGGACCGCGCCATCAAGATCGTTGAAATGGCCCTGCAAAAATGGGGGCCGCCGGTCTATGTGCGCCACGAGATCGTGCATAACAAATTCGTGGTCGACGGGTTGCGGGCCAAAGGGGCTGTGTTTGTCGAAGAACTGCATGAATGCCCCGATGACCGCCCGGTGATCTTTTCCGCCCATGGTGTGCCGAAATCGGTACCCGCCGAAGCCGCGCAGCGTGAGATGATCTATGTGGATGCCACCTGTCCGCTGGTGTCGAAGGTTCATGTCGAGGCACAGCGCCATGCGGATGCGGGATTGCAGATGATCATGATCGGCCACAAGGGCCACCCCGAAACCGTTGGTACGATGGGACAGCTGCCAAAAGGTGATGTGCTGCTGGTCGAAACGGTCGATGATGTGGCCACCGTGCAGGTGCGCGACCCCGACAAGCTGGCCTTTGTCACCCAGACCACCCTGTCGGTGGATGATACCAAGGACATCATCGCAGCCCTTCAGGCCCGGTTCCCGGCCATTGTCGGGCCGCATAAGGAAGACATCTGTTATGCGACCACCAACCGGCAGGAGGCCGTGAAGGCCGTGGCGCCCAAGGCCGATGCGCTGCTGGTTGTGGGGGCTCCGAACTCGTCAAACTCCCGCCGTCTGGTCGAGGTCGCATCACGCGAGGGGTGCAAATATGCACAGCTGGTCCAGCGTGCGACCGAGATCGACTGGCGCGCTTTGCAGGGCATCAAAAGCGTTGCGGTGACCGCAGGCGCGTCGGCCCCGGAATTGCTGGTGAACGAGGTGATCGACGCCTTCCGCGATCATTACGATGTCACTGTCGAGCCGGTCGAGACCGCAACTGAAAACGTCGAATTCAAAGTGCCGCGCGTGTTGAGGCAACCGGCGTGACCGGCGTGCCGAAGGCGCCGCTTTATCTGGGGCTGGCGGGACTGGTCCCGTTTGTCTGGGGCGCGCTGACCTATCTGAACGGTGATCTGAACGACTGGGGTTCGCATACATTTGGCCCGCGCTTTGTTGGCCCTTATGTGCAGCTGTTCTATGGCTCGGTCATCCTGAGCTTTATGTCAGGTGTACTGTGGGGGTTTGCCACCAAGACCTCGGGCAGCAAGGCGGCGCTGTGTTATGGGCTGTCGGTCCTGCCTGCGCTGTGGGCCTTTGCCATTACAGGCGGCGGGCCGGTCACTGCAGGCACCAATCTGATCTACGGGTTCACCGGCTTGCTGCTGCTGGACGCCCTGTTTTCATACTGGCGGCTGACGCCGGTCTGGTGGATGCAGCTGCGTATCCTGCTGACCGCGGTCGTTCTGGCCAGCCTAGCCGTAGGAGTGTACCTGTGAGCGACAAACGCACGATTGATGCCTATACGAACAGAGTAAACGAATATCTGGCCATTCCTCTGCCAGCCGAACAGCTCAAGACCCGTCAGGATTTTGCCGATGCGGTCGGTGCGGGCGGCTATGTGCTGGATCTGGGGTCAGGCCCCGGATCGGACAGCGGTTTCCTGATGCGTCAGGGGCTGAAGGTGCGGGCGCTGGATGCCACGCCCGCCTTTGTCGAACATGCCCGCCAGAACGGGGTGGATGCGCATCTGGGCACGTTCGACGATGTTACCGAAACCGCCGAGTATGACGGTGTCTACGCCAGTTTTTCCCTGCTGCACGCGCCGCGAGCGGATTTTCCGCGTCACCTGAAGGCGATCCACGCGGCCCTGAAGCCCGGAGGCCAGCTGTTTCTGGGCATGAAGCTGGGCACTGGCGAGCATCGTGACGATCTGGACCGCTATTACACCTACTACTCGGAAGCCGAGATCCGAGAGGCGCTGACCCAGGCCGGGTTCACGATTGACCGCACGGTCGAAGGGGTGGGCAAGGGTCTGGCCGGGTCGTACGACGGGTTTATTCTGGTGTTCGCCCATGCCTGAGTTGTTTGCCTATACAGATGGCGCCTGTTCCGGCAATCCCGGCCCCGGAGGCTGGGGCGTGCTGCTGCGCGCGATGAACGGCGACAGCGTTCTGAAAGAGCGGGAACTGAACGGGGGCGAGGCCGAGACGACCAACAACCGAATGGAGTTGCTGGCTGCCATCAGCGCGCTTGAGACGCTGGAGCGCCCGTCGAAGATCACCATTGTCACCGACAGCGCCTATGTGAAGAACGGCGTCACCGGCTGGATATTCGGCTGGAAGCGGAACGGCTGGAAAACCTCGAACAAGAAGCCGGTCAAGAATGTCGATCTGTGGCAGCGACTGGACGAGGCGCAGGATCGCCACGACGTGACATGGGAATGGGTCAAGGGCCATGCGGGCCATCCAGAAAACGAAAAGGCCGATGAACTGGCCCGCGCAGGCATGGCGCCGTTCAAGCCGAAAAAGGCGCAGGCGTGAGCGCGCTGACGCTGCTGGATTATGCCTCGGTTCTGATCTTTGCGCTGACCGGGGCGCTGGTGGCCAGCCGGGCACAGCTGGATCTGGTGGGCTTTGCCTTCATGGCCTGCCTGACCGCAGTTGGCGGCGGCACGGTACGCGACCTGTTGCTGGACCGGCACCCGATCTTCTGGGTCGGCCAGCCGGATTACATCCTGATTGCCGTCGCGGCGGCGGTGTTTGTGTTCTTTACCGCGCATCTGGTGGAAAGCCGCTATAACTGGCTGGTCTGGCTGGACAGTTTCGCACTGTCGGTCGCCGTTGCTGCCGGAACCGGTGCCGCGCTGTCACTGGATCAGCCCGGTATCATCGTCGTGCTGATGGGTGTGACGACCGGGTGTCTGGGCGGGCTGATGCGCGACGTGGTCTGCAACGAGGTGCCGCTGGTCCTGAAACAGGGCGAGCTCTACGTCTCGTGCGCGTTTTTGGGGGCGTTGACGGCGGTACTTGCGGTCAGGCTGGGGCTGGAGCCCGCCTTTGTGCTGGGCCTGTGCGCCCTTGTGTGCTGGGCCTTGCGGGCCGGGTCGCTGGTGTTTGGCTGGCAATTGCCCGTCTACAAAAGCCGCCCGCCCCGCAACTGAACCTGTCGGTGGACGCGACCGGGGCGGGCTGATAGCTGTTTGGAACGCGCAGCCCGGAGGCCAAATGCCGTTCAGACTTACATCGATTGCGGTCTCACTGGCTTTGCTGGCCTCCTGCGGCGCATATTATGCGCCTGTCCACTTTGTTGCCGAGGGTGACCGGATCATCGCCTCGGGCACGATTGACGAAACGACGCTGTCCGCTTTTGAAGACGTCACCGCCGAAAATCCCGAAGCGCGCACGCTGGTGCTGCAATATATCGAGGGGTCGGTGGATGACGACGCCAATGTCATCTTCAGCCGCGAGGTGCGCAAGGCCGGGTTCGATACCGTTGTGCCCTCGGACGGTCTGGTTGCCAGCGGCGGCACCGATCTGTTTCTGGCCGGACACCGACGTGTTTTGCAACCGGGGGCCTGCGTGGGCGTGCACAGTTGGGCCGGATCGGGGCTGGTGGCCACGGAGTTGCCCAAGGATGACCCGGAACATGACCGCTATCTGGATTATTTCAGAGACATCGGCGTGGATGAGGCGTTTTACTGGTACACGCTGTATGCGGCCCCGGCCGACAGCATCCACTGGATGACCGCCGCCGAGGCGAACCGGTTCGATATGACGACGAAAGCCGCCCCGGCGCTTGGTTCAGCGCTGGAGTGCGACGAGCGCTGATCTGCTGCACTATCTTGTCGAGTGAAGGTTTCCGGGACGGAATGCGGGGCCAAGGAATATGCTAGCGGCGCAGGTAGGTCTGCCAGATCCAGATCACCAGCAATGCGCCCAGAACCGCGCCCGCAAAGCCCGACATCCAGCCAGCGTCGGGTATCAGAGACCACAGAAGGGGCCCACCGATCATAGCCCCAACAATGCCGATCAGCATCGTCGCCGGGAGCAACCTGGCGAGCAAAACTTCAAGCGCAGCTTGGATGATGATCAGAGCGACGATGGGCATGTCATTTTCGCCAATGGGTCGGCACGATGATCAGCGCGCCGATAGACGAGATCACCGCATCCAGACCGGGAGGGCCAAAGCTGATCCCGAACATGATGCGGATGAAGTAGAACAGGAACGCCCCGCCCACGCAGATGATGATCGACTGAAGATAGCCGTTATGGGTGAACCCGGTCTGTTCGGACAGATATCCGACGATCCCAGCAATCACGACGGTCCCCATCATCACCATGAACATCGGGCTTCTCCTAGGTCAGGCGGGTGCCGGTGGGAATGGGCCAGCCCCGCAGGAAGGTTTCCCTATCCTGCGCGCCTTTGCCCGCCCGTTGCAAGCGCAGCAGTTCGACCGCGCCCTGACCGCAGGCCACGTGCAGGTCGTTGTTCAGAACCTCACCCGCTGCGCCCTGCCCGTCTGCCAGCCGCGATGCCAGCAGCTTGATGCGTTCGCCATTCATTTCGGTCCATGCGCCGGGAAAGGGTGACAGCCCGCGGATTTGCCTGTCGACCTCGACCGCCGGGCGTGCCCAGTCGATGCGGGCCTCGGACTTGTCGATCTTGGCGGCATAGGTCACGCCATCCTCGGGCTGCGGTTCGGGTATCAGGTCCGGCAGTTTGGCCAGCGCCTCGACGATCAGCGCGGCCCCCATGGCCGAGAGCCGGTCATGCAGATGCGCGGTGGTTTCTTCAGCCTCAATCGCGGTTGCCTGTCGCAGCAGGACCGGGCCGGTGTCCAGACCGGCCTCCATCTGCATGATACAGATCCCGGTTTCGGCATCGCCGGACATGATCGCCCGGTGGATCGGGGCGGCACCGCGCCAGCGCGGCAGCAGGCTGGCGTGGATGTTCAGGCAACCGTGTCGCGGCGCGTCCAGAATGGGTTGCGGCAGGATCAGGCCATAAGCGACGACGACGACGATATCGGCGTTCAGCGCGGCAAATGCGGTTTGTTCGTCAGCAGATTTCAGAGAGGTTGGGTGGCGAACGGGCAGGCCCAGCGCCTCGGCCCGGGCATGAACCGGTGTCGGGCGGTCTTTCTTGCCGCGTCCGGCGGGGCGCGGAGGCTGACAGTAAACGGCGGCGATGTCGTGCCCGGCCTTGACGAGTGCGTCCAGCACCGGGACCGAAAAATCGGGGGTTCCCATGAAGATGATGCGCATCGTTGGCTCCGGCAGTTGGGACGGGTGCCGGGCTGAAGCCCGGCCTACGGACGTCAGGTTTGTTTGCGCGCCTTGCGCAGCAGCATGTCACGTTTGACCTTGCTGAGCCGGTCGAAATACATCCGCCCGTTCAGGTGGTCGATCTGATGCTGTACGCTGGTCGCGTCGATCCCGACAAAATCGCGGCGATCCAGCATGCCATGTTCGTTCAGGAACTTCACGGTCACCGCGCGCGGGCGTTTGATTGTGGCCGAGACGCCGGGCAGGTTCGGGCTGGCCTCTTCATGTTCGCGCAGCTCGATCGAACTGTGCAGGATTTCCGGGTTTGCCAGACGCACGGCCCGGCCCCGTTCGGCAGAGCCGTCAACAACGGCCAGCCGCAGCATCACCCCGATCTGTGGCGCGGCAAGACCGACGCCGGGCATCGCCTCCATCGTGTCGATCATGTCGTCCCAGATGGCGCGGATCTCATCGGTGATCTCGGGCACCTCATCCGCCTTGGTGCGCAGGCGTTTGTCAGGCCATGGCAGGCAGGCACGAACGGTCATGCACGGGCCCGTTCGCGTTTGAGCTTTTGCATCTTGCGGGTGATCATCTGCCGTTTCAGCGGCTTGAGATAGTCGATGAACAGCTTGCCGTCCAAATGATCGATCTCGTGCTGAACGCAGGTGGCCCAGAGCCCGTCAAAGGTTTCCTGTTGCAGGTTTCCGTCGCGGTCCATCCATGTCACATCGACCACTTTGGGGCGCGTCACCTCGGCGTATTGATCGGGGATCGACAGGCAGCCTTCCTCGTAGACATTGGTTTCTTCCGAGGACGCGATGACCTGCGGGTTGAACATGATCAGGGGGCGCGGTGCCTCGCCTTCTTCCTTGACACAATCCAGCACGATCAAGCGATCCAGCACGCCGATCTGTGGCGCGGCAAGGCCAACACCGGGGGCGTCATACATCGTTTCCAGCATGTCATCGGCCAGCGCGCGCAGGTCGTCCGTGAGGTCGGCCACGGGGGCGCAGACCTTCTTGAGACGGGGGTCGGGATAGATCAGGATGTTACGTTTCATGAGGCTGATTTAGGGCATCGTGCCCCGCGCCGCAACGCCCCCCTTGCACCTGCCCGATTTGCGGTTAGCTTTCGGTCGAGAAAATGGAGCAGACATGACTTTCAACGACCAGATCGACCGCCGGGGCACCAACAGTACCAAATGGGACAAGATGGAGATGCTGTACGGTGTCTCGCCCGAGGACGGGCTGGCCATGTGGACAGCCGATTCCGATTACCCGACGGCCCCCTGCGTGATCGACGCGTTGCGCAAGGCCGCAGATCACGGCGTGTTCGGCTATTCCTGGGCGCACCCGGAGTATCTGGCCTCGGTCCAGTGGTGGATGAAAACCCGCCACGACTGGGAGATTGACACGGACTGGGTTCTGACGACCCAAGGTCTTGGCAATGCAATCGCCCTGTCGCTGGATGTCTGGACCGATCCCGGTGATGGCATCGTGATCTTTACCCCCGTTTACCATGAGTTTGCCCACAAGGTGAACAAATCGGGCCGCCGGGTCGTGGAATGCCCTTTGGTGCGGGACGGGGAAAGTTATGGCCTTGACCTGGAAGATGCGCAGTCGCGGCTGGACGGGTCCGAGAAGATGTTGCTGTGGTGTTCGCCGCAGAACCCGTCGGGCCGGGTCTGGACACCGGAGGAACTGCGCGCCGTGGCTGCATTTGCCGAGCGCAACGGGCTGATCCTTGTGTCAGACGAGATTCACCACGATCTGGTCTATCCCGGTGCCAAATTTGTGCCGATGGATGTGGCAGCCCCGGATGCACGCCCGTGGACAGTGACGCTGACTGCGGCATCGAAGACCTTCAACATCGCCGGGCAGCGGACCGGCAACATGATCATTCCCGACCCCAAACTGCGCGAGGCGATGAAGCATCGGCTGGCAACGCTGGATTATGGCCCCAGCGCGTTGGGTGTGGCGATGATCACCGCCGCCTACAGCCCGGCCGGCGCGGAATGGGCAGATGCCCAGATCGCGCATCTGGACGGAAACAGGCGTCTGTTCGACCAGACCATCGCCGAGATTCCGGGCCTGTGGTCGATGCCCTTGCAGGCGACCTACCTGGCCTGGGTCGATTTTTCCGGCACCGGCATGGATCACGCTGAATTTGTCCGCCGATTGCGCGAGGACGCGCGGATTGCAACCTCGTCCGGGCCGGGCTTTGGCACTGGCGGAGAGACCTTCGAACGGTTCAACCTGGCCACGCAACGGGCGCGGGTCGAGGACGCCTGCGCGCGACTGAAAGGGGCCTTTGGTGACCTGCAATAATCCAAGCGGTGGCTGGGGTGGCTGACCTCACAATGGACCGCGCCTGTTGGCCGGGCGCGGACCCCACATGGCGAAATCCATAGCGATAGCCAGTCCTACGGCATGGTGGGCGTCACCCTGACCGAATCCGGCACGATGAAAATCCGAGCCTAGTCTTCGTATCCCAGCAGTGCGATGGGCGCATCCGGGGCGCGATAGAAATCCAGCGGTGCCTTGTCATGGGCGGCTGTGCTGCGCTTGAATTCATATCGCATCTCGCCGCCTTCATCCTGATCGGCAATGATCAGGCATTGATACAGAAGATTGGCCCCGTCATAGATATCGACCAACCCGCGCAGGCGCGGTGTTGTTTCCGCCTCAACCGTGAAACCATCTTTCCACAATTTGAGAATTTTGTAGGTATTGTCGCCCATCTGGACACGAAGGCGACTGGCCTTTTTCAATGTGGCGATTCGGGCCGCGTCCAACTCGGCGCGTATTTCCTTTGAAACATAAGTACTCATAAAATCACTCCCCCGCTAATGACCTCTATTGTGCGGGAACTGTTGTAAAAATCCAGTGAACGCGTTCACGCAACGGGCTGTGCCTGCGGTTTGTTGCACAGAAATCCCAGCATTGCCTGTGCGCGCATGCAGGTCATGTGCGCGGGTAAACGCATAGGAACAGGCGGGGCTTGGACCTATCTTTGGCCAAACGCCTATGCGGAGGATAAGATATGGGCCTGCTGGTCGATGGGAAATGGCAAGACACCTGGTATGACACCAAATCCACCGGTGGCGCATTCAAGCGCAGCGCGGCGCAGTTTCGCAACTGGCTGACCGCCGATGGCCGCGCGGGGCCGTCGGGCAAAAGCGGGTTCCGGGCCGAAGCCGGGCGGTATCACCTGTATGTCAGCTATGCCTGCCCCTGGGCGCATCGCACCCTGATTTTTCGCACGTTGAAAGGGCTGAATGATCTGATCCCGGTCTCGGTCGTGCATCCGGACATGCTGGATCAGGGTTGGACGTTTGAGGCGGATGATCACGGTGCCACGGGCGACGGTCTTTACGAGCTGAGCCATGCGCATCAGATCTATACCAAGGCGGATCCGTCCTATTCCGGTCGCGTCACGGTTCCGATTCTGTGGGACAAGGCGCAAGAGACCATCGTTTCGAACGAAAGTTCGGAAATCATCCGCATGTTCAATTCGGCCTTCAACGGGATCACCGGCAATACCGATGATTACTGGCCCGAAGCGATGCGCGATGAAATCGAAGAGGTCAACGCGCGCATCTATTCAGACGTCAACAACGGCGTCTACAAGTCCGGCTTTGCCACCTCGCAAGCAGCCTACGACGCCGCCGTGGGCCCGTTGTTCGACACGCTGGACTGGCTGGAAGGGCGTTTGGCGCGGAACCGGTATCTGATGGGGGACCGGATCACCGAGGCCGATTGGCGGTTGTTTACAACCCTGATCCGCTTCGACCCGGTCTATCATCTGCATTTCAAGTGCAACAGGCGGCGCCTGATCGATTATCCGAACCTATGGGCCTATACGCGGGAGCTGTATCAATGGCCCGGTGTCGCCGAGACCGTGAACATGGATCACATCGTGCGCCACTATCATTACAGCCATGACAGCATCAATCCGCACCGGATCATTCCGGTGAACCCGGTGCTGGATTACAGGGAGCCGCATGGACGCGATCAGCGCCCGGCAGCGTAATGTTCGACCATCGCCGCCAGATCCTCTGGCGGCGTTTCGCTTTGAACATAGGCACAGGCATTGGGACTGTGCGCAAATATCGACCCGTCGGAAAAGAAGGTGGTGTTGGTGACAAAAATCACCCGCGCCTCGGGGCGGCGATAGCTGGCAAAATCGGCCACAGCCAATGCGCTTCCGGTTTCCAGAACCAGATCCAGCACGATGATATCAAAATCCGTGCCATAGAGCGCCAGAATGGCGGCCTCCTGAGCGTCAACCAGCGTGACTTCGGCGTCTTGCCGCTCCAGATGTCTTTTCCAGACCCGACCAAGGTCGGGGTTACTCTCAACAATCAGAACTTTCATTTGCAACAACCTCGGCACTTGGTATGGTGAGTGGTGCCGACCCCCGTGATCCGTGATCTCGTTATTTCCTTAACAAAGTGTTAACAGCAGCCGCACGCTCACGTGTTCGGGCGGATTTGCTTGTGTAAATGGCAAAAATCCGCTTGAAGCACCCCGAAACCGGTCAATCCCCGCAGAGAGAGCAGATGAGTAAACGTGATCACGGCTTGGACCCCCGCGCAGTTCGCGACCACGGCGGGGGGCTGGACAGGGCGATTGTCAGGTATGGCGGAGCGCGCGCAGATTGGATCGATCTGTCGACCGGAATCAATCCGCATCCTTATGCAGTCGCGGGCTTGACCGCCGGAGATTGGGCCGAGTTGCCGGATCACGGTGCTTTTGAACGGCTGAGCGATGCAGCCCGCAGGTTCTGGAACGTGCCGCAGGGGGCTGCGATCCTGCCGGCACCCGGTGCATCGGCTGTCATCTCTCGCATTCCGGCGCTGGCCGCGTCAGGACGTGTCCAGATCACACCGCCCACCTATAACGAACACGCCGCCGCCTTTTCGGCGCAGGGGTGGCGTGTTCAGCCTGAGGGCGCGGCTGACGCCCGCGTGATCGTGCATCCCAACAACCCGGACGGGCGTATCTGGCAGGAAAGCGACGTCTCGGCCCCGCTGACCGTGATCGACGAGAGCTTTTGCGATGTCATGCCAGAGGTATCGTTGATCCATCTGGCGGAACGTCCCGGCGTGATCGTGCTGAAGAGCTTTGGCAAGTTCTGGGGGCTGGCCGGGATGCGGCTTGGGTTTGCCATCGGGCGGCCTGAACTGATCAACCGCCTGAACGACCTGACCGGACCCTGGTCGGTGTCCGGCCCGGCCCTGCGGGTTGGGACACAGGCCCTGTCGGACGATGACTGGGCTGATGCCACACGCGCGCGACTGGCGGATGAGGCGGCCCGGCTGGATGCGCTGATGCTGACCAGGGGCGCGGATATTGTCGGTGGCACCAGCCTGTTTCGTCTTTATCGGGTCGATGACGCCTCGGGGTGGCAGGACCGGCTGGCCCGCGCCCATATCTGGAGCCGTATCTTTCCCTATTCGGAAAGTTTTCTGCGTCTGGGTCTGCCACCAGAAAGGGGATGGGACAGGCTGGAGGCCGCACTGTGAGCCCTGCCCTGATGCTGGTCTGCGCCCTGTGTCTGGACGCCACTCTGGGAGAGCCCGACTGGCTCTGGTCCCGCGTCAAACACCCGGCGGTGATGATCGGCAACCTGATCGGCTGGCTGGACAAGCGCCTGAACCACGGGCGCGGTCGGCGACTGAAAGGGGTGGCGGTGCTTGCCCTTCTGATCTGCGGGGCATGGGGTCTTGGATGGGGTCTGTCGCAGCTGGGGCCGGTGGTTGAAATCCTCGGCTGTGCGATCCTGCTGGCGCAGAAGTCGCTGGTTGCCCATGTCCGCGCGGTTGGTGACGGGTTGCAAACCTCGCTGGAAGACGGGCGGGCGCAGGTGGCTATGATCGTCTCGCGCGACACGCAGGACATGGCCGGGGCACAGGTGGCGCGTTCAGCCATCGAAAGCGCGGCAGAGAACCTGAGTGACGGGGTCATTGCCCCTGCCTTCTGGTTTCTGGTCGCGGGGCTTCCGGGGTTGCTGGTGTACAAGGCGGTGAACACCGCCGACAGCATGATCGGCTATCGCACCGAAACGTACCGCGATTTTGGCTGGGCTGCGGCCCGGTTCGACGACCTGCTGAACCTGATCCCCGCCCGCCTGACCTGCGTGATGATCGTGGCGCTGTCCGGCCAATGGTTACGCTGGCGCGAGATTGCGGGGGATGCCCGGCGGCATATCTCGCCCAACGCCGGCTGGCCCGAGGCCGCCATGGCCCGCGCCCTGAATGTCGCGCTGGCGGGGCCGCGCAGCTATGATGGGCAGGTGCGCGACCTGGCCTGGGTCAATGGTGACGCCCCGCGCGAGATCGGCGCATCAGAAGTTTTTCGCGCATGTGACATGCTCTGGCGGGTTTGGGGGCTTGCGCTTGGGCTCGTGTCAGTGTGGGTTGGGGCCGAACTGATATTCTGACGGACCTTTTCATGCGTATACTCTCTGGCCTGATCGCCGCTGCCCTGTTCACCTCACCTGCGCTGGCGCAATGTGGCGGTGGTTTTAATTCCTTTGTCAAAGGGCTGAAGGCCGAAGCCGTGCAGCAGGGTTTGGACAAATCAGCAGTGAACGGGTTTTTTGACGGGGTGCAGCAAGACAGCGCCGTGCTGAAGGCCGACCGGGCGCAGGGCGTTTTTCAGAAGCCCTTTGTTGAATTTTCCCGTCGCCTGATTTCGCAGAACCGGATCGAGCGCGGGCAAGCGATGTCGCGTAAGTACGATGCGGTCTTTGATCGGATTGAGCGCGAGTATGGCATTTCCCGCGGGGTGCTGCTGGCCTTCTGGGCATTTGAAACCGATTACGGATCGTTTCAGGGCGACTTCAACACCCGCAACGCCTTGGTGACGCTGGCCCATGATTGCCGCCGCCCGGAACTGTTCCGGCCACAGATCTTCGCCGCCATCGAGCTGTATCAGAACGGTGATTTCGACCCGGCCCGCACCACCGGCGCATGGGCCGGAGAGATCGGCATGGTGCAGATGCTGCCGCGTGACATACTGGAAAACGGCGTCGATGGTGACGGTGACGGGCATGTCCGCCTGAAAAGCTCGGCCCCTGATGCGCTGATGTCGGGGGCCAGAATGCTGTCTCATCTGGGATGGCGCGCGGGTGAGCCGTGGTTGCAGGAGGTCACCGTGCCCGCGCAGATGGACTGGTCCCTGTCCGGCCCCGGTAAGCCGCGTTCGGTGGCGGAATGGCAGGCGATGGGCGTTCAGGCGCGCAGCGGGTCCTTGGCCAACCTGCCCGCCTCGCTGATCCTGCCACAGGGGCGCAACGGGCCTGCCTTTCTGGCCTACCCGAATTTCGATGTCTATTTCGAATGGAACCAGAGCTTTGTCTATGTTCTGACCGCCGCTTATTTCGGAACACGGCTTGAGGGCGGCCAGATCTATGACGCGGGCAATCCCGCGCAGGGCCTGAATGGCGCACAGATGAAACAGTTGCAGACTAAGCTTCAGGCCAAAGGATATGATGTGGGCAAGATCGACGGGATCCTGGGGTCAGGGACGCGAGCTGCGACGCAGGCGGAGCAGAAACGTCTGGGCCTGCCTGCGGACGCATGGCCAACGATGGAGTTGCTGGGAAAACTCTGATCCAGCGGCCCGCACTGCTGTGTTATGACGCAAAACCCGAAGATTATTCGACGATATCAGCGCCGTCACCGCTGATTATTTGACCGGATATTTTTCAGGGTCAATTCCATGTCTGTGACAGACAATATCGATGTAACTTCCCTTTGGAGGAATACCGCCGAACTTACTGCGAATACCACTGCGGGTTTCGCCCTGGAAGTGGTGAAACCGGGCCCAATCGGGTTCGTAGTCTTCAATGTTCTCGACCGGGTCCAGAAACCCGCGACGCGGCCAATATAAATGCCAATGCTGGCCTCGGTCGATTTCACCAGTGACCCCCAGCGCCCAGCGGGTCACGCTTGGGCCGGTTGTCGTCCACGGAAGGTCGTAGAGCGTGAGTGTCTCGCCCGCCTCATAGCGTTTGACCAGTTTTTCAATGTGATCACTGCCCAACCAAAACGGGATCGGGACTTCTGACTCAAGGAAATTCAGGATCAGCTTCAAGGCCAGAGATGTCTTGGGAAGGCGCAAGACGCAATTGTTCATCGCCTTGTTGCGCCAGACGACACCAAACAGATAGTCCGGTGGAACATCCAGCGGCCGGATGCAGTAGATATCCAGATCAACCCACACATAGTCGGTTTTTTGCAGCATGTGGATCCGGAAGATGTCTGAATAGACCGCCATCCGTCTCCGGCCACCGGTCAGGTTTTCGGTGGTTTCATCTGTATAGATTTCGCGGGCATCATGAACAACGACGCCGTCGGGAACATCTATGTTCAGATCCAGCACGTACAGGTGGAAGACATAGCCATGATCCAGAAAGGACTGAATGCATACTCTTTCAACGCAAGATAACGGCGAGCCAAACCAGAAACTTGCAACTTGAAAATCCAAAACAGCACCTCTTGCCCAAAGCCGAAACGGGATCGCTGCTGCACTAACGAAGCGGTGCGTGGCTCGTCAACCGCAGCGGAGGTTTTGGCGCGACTTACCCTGCTTTGCGCCAGTGCGTTGTGTCGGGGTGCCCACAGTTTGGTTCTGGCCCCTCATTGGGCGCGCATTTTTGGGCTGGTGTTCCCAACATAGCCGTTGACGTCTGCCGCGGGTTCAGATTGCTGCGCGGGTTGGCCCGTTGCCAACATGGCCGGCCCAAATTGTGACTTCTTTATTTGGGCCGCACCGGGTACCTATCCCCTTTCTGATCGATCAGGATCAGCCGCTCGCCACTGTGGACATACAGGTCGCAGCGGCTGAACCCGTTGCGATACGCGATGCAGACGGAACCGTCATCGGCGATGGAGTAGGTTCCGAATGCAGACCCCCCGCCTGCGTAGGTATAGGAATAAGCACCCCCCGCCGAAAACTTGGCCTGACCATCATCGTAGAAGGTCAGCGTCTGGCCCGCGAGGGCGTCAAGCTCGGCCACTGTCAGCGGGACATCGCCGGATTTGACGGGCCATTCAGCGGCGACAACCGAAGTGGCGGCGAGGAGGGCGGGGATCAGGAAACGCGTCATGAGGCCAAGGTAGCGCGTTATGCCTGCAATCATCATAACGTTACGGTGAGCGATCAGGCCACCATCTGCTCGGCCTTTTTCAGGTCGACCGAAACCAGCTGGCTGACGCCCTGTTCCTGCATGGTGACGCCGAACAGACGATCCATGCGTGCCATGGTCACCGCGTGGTGGGTGATGATCAGGAAACGGGTGTCGGTCTGGCGGCACATCTCGTCCAGCAGGTCACAAAAACGGGTGACATTGGCATCGTCCAGCGGTGCGTCAACCTCGTCCAGCACACAAATCGGGGCCGGGTTGGCCAGGAAAACGCCAAAGATCAGCGCGGTCGCTGTCAGGGTCTGTTCGCCGCCCGACAGCAGGCTGAGGGTCGACAGTTTCTTGCCCGGCGGCTGGCACATGATTTCCAGCCCCGCATCCAGCGGGTCGTCGCTTTCGACCATGACCAGATTGGCCTCACCGCCGCCGAACAGATGCTTGAACAACATCGCGAAGTTCGAGTTTACCTGTTCAAAAGCGGTCAGCAGACGTTCGCGCCCTTCGCGGTTGAGGCTGGAGATGCCGCTACGCAGGGCTTTGATCGCCTCTTCCAGATCGGCCTTTTCACTGCTGAGCGTGTCGAATTCTTCCTGAACGTCCTTGCTGTCTTCCTCGGCTCGCAGGTTCACTGCGCCCATGGCGTCACGCTGGCGTTTGTGACGGTTCACTTCGGCCTCCAGAGCATCCGCAGCGGGCATCTGGTCGGGGTTTACGTCCAGCTGGTTCAGCAACTGGTTCGGGGTCAGTTGCTGGTCTTCGGCAATTCGTTCTGCTGCCGCAAGCACGCTTTCCTTTGCCGCGTCACAGCGCGCCTCGGCTGCGGCGCGGTTTTCGCGGGCTTCCGAGGCCAGGCGTTCCGCCTCACGCTCGGCCATCACCACGTCGCGCAACTGTGTTTCTGCTTCAGCCAGCTTGTCGGCGGCATCGGCCCGCCGGGCTTCGGCGGCTTCGATCAACTCGTTGAGCTCTTCCCGTGCCTCGGCGATCTCACCGGGGGCGGCCATGGCCTCGGTCAGTTCCTCTTCCGAGCTTTCCTTGCGCTCGGCCAGTTCCGATATCCGCTTCTCAGCCGTTTCCAGACGGTGCCGCCAGCCGCTGAGATCCTTGGTGACCTCCTGCGTGCGGCGGGTGCGGGCGTCGCCTTCACGGCGCAGCTCATCATGGGTCGAACGGTGGGTCAGCATGGTGATCCGCGCCGCCTCGACTGTCTGTTTGATGTCCTCAACCTCAGCGCGGGCGCTGTCGAGGTCACCCAGATCGTTCAGCGCCGCCTCGGCCTCGCGCAGCTGCACGCGGGCGGACATGGCGTCTTCCTTGTGACGGTCCACGGCAAGGGTCAGTGTTTCCAGCTTGCCCTGCGCGAGGTTGCGATCCGCCTCGGCGCGGCTGAGCTGGCGTGCGGTTTCGGCCATGCGCTGATCAGCGGCGCGGCGGGCTTCGCGCGCGCGGCGGTCGGCCTCGGTCACGTCCGCCAGTTGCCGCGACAGGGTTTCATGCGCGGCGCGGGCGCCATCGGCCTGCGCCTCGGTGCGGGCCAGTTCCTGTTTCAGCGCCTCAAGTTTATTGAGCTGCTCCAGCCGCAGCGCCGCCGCACTTGGCGCATCCTCGGCCCAGGCGCGGAACCCGTCCCAGCGCCACAGATCGCCCGAGCGGGACACAAGACGCTGGCCCGGCTTCAACGACGCCTGCAGCCGCGCGCCCTGATCCGCATCGACCAGCCCGATCTGCGCGATGCGACGGCTGAGCCTGTCCGGCCCCGACACGTGCAGCGCCAGCGGGTCGACCCCATCGGGCAAGGGCTGATCGCTGTCATAACCTGCCACCTGAACCCAGCCGGACGGGCCGTCACCTTCGACCAGCGGCGCACGGAGGTCATCGGCAAGCGCAGCACCCAGCGCCTTCTCAAAACCCGGTTCCACGCGCAGCAGGTCCATCACCTGCCCGCCTTCGGCCGTGTCGCGGTCCACCAGCTTGGCAAGCGCGGTGGTTTCGGCGCGGATTGCACCCAATTCACCTTCGGCCTCGGACCGTTGCGCGCGTGCCTCGGCTTCGCGGGCCTGCGTTTCATTGCGCAGCTCATCCGCGGCGGCCAGCGCTTCTTCGGCAGCCTCGGCAGCTTCGCGGGCTTCTTCCTCGCTTTCCTGCGCGGTTTCGAACGCCTCGCTGGCACGGGTCAGGGCTGTTTTGGCCTCGTCCACGGCCAGCCGGGCTTTTTCCTCTTCCCCCTCAGAGCGGGCCAGCGTCTTGCGGCTGTCTTCGACCAGACGCTGCGCCGACTGGTGACGGGCGACAAGACGCGCCATATCCTCGGTCTGCTGCGACAGGTGGTCTTCGCGGTCCTGAAGGATCGAAGCCGCTTCGCGGGCAATTTCTGCGGCTTCCGCCACCTTCGCGTCATGCCCTTCGGCGGCCTTGGCCAGTTCGCGGGCTTCCCATTCCAGCCGTTCGATCATCTGGCCCGCATCGCGGTTCAGGCCAGTTTCCCGTTCGATATCCTTGCCGAGCTGATGGATGCGGCTGGTCAGCGTTTCAATGGTCTGGCGCGCGCGGGTTTCCTGATCGGTCAGTTGATCGCGCTGCACCTGCTGGCGTTGCAGGACAGCGGCGGCGATGGCCTCTTCCTCGCGCAGGGGCGGCAGGGTTTCTTCGATCCCGGCTCTTTTTGCGGCGGCGGCGCGGGCTTCGGCCTCGGCGCGGGAAGCCTCGGAAAGCCGGTCCCTCAGCTTGTCTTCGGCCTGCTGGCGGGCCATGTCGGCCTCTTTCCAGCGGCGATAGAGCAGCATCCCCTCGGCCTGACGCAGCTGTTCGCCGATTTCGCGATAGCGTGCGGCCTGACGGGCCTGACGGGCCAGTTGCGCAAGCTGCCCGCCCAACTGCTCGAGCACGTCATCGACGCGGGTCAGGTTGGCCTCGGTCGCTTTCAGCTTCAGCTCGGCCTCATGCCGGCGTTGATACAGTCCCGAGATCCCGGCGGCCTCTTCCAGAATGCGACGGCGGGCGCGGGGTTTGGCGCTGATCAGCTCGGCGATGCGGTTCTGCCCTACAAGCGCGGGGGAATGGGCACCGGTCGAGGCATCCGCAAACAGCATCTGCACATCGCGTGCGCGCACATCCTTGCCGTTGGTCTTGTAGGCGCTGCCGACATCGCGGGTGATACGGCGCACGATTTCAAGCTGATCGGTGTCGTTGAACCCCGCAGGCGCCAGACGTTCGGAATTGTCCATGGTCAGGACAACTTCGGCGAAATTGCGGGCGGGCCGTGTGGCGGCACCGGCAAAGATCACATCCTCCATCGCGCCGCCGCGCATGGATTTGGGGCGGTTTTCACCCATCACCCAGCGCAAGGCTTCCAGAAGGTTGGACTTGCCACAGCCATTCGGACCCACCACACCGGTCAACCCGTCCGCGATGATCAGATCGGTCGGATCAACAAAGCTTTTGAAGCCGGTCAGTTTGAGCTTGCTGAAACGCAATGGCCGCGTGTCCCGTGATTCCTATGAATTGAAAGTCTGCGCAAGGGATGGGGTCCGAGTCAACGCAGTTGCGCAGGATATGGGATATCAGTGCGAGTTATCCACAACATCTTGCCGAAATGCGCAGGAACACGCGTATGTCAGTATGGGCTGCATTCAAAGACCTGATACCCGGTAC
>NZ_JBXWSG010000020.1:0-51286 GCF_059613305.1 Ruegeria sp. BHSB056
CCCCACGACGCGGCTTCGACAACAAAGAATACGCAACCCGCACAGCAGCGGCACAAGCAAAGATGGCCGAAGCTGGAATGGCAGGCATGCTGCTGACCACTGAACCGGAGGTGCGCTATTTCAGCGGGTTTCACACGCTGTTTTGGCAGAGTCCAACCCGCCCGTGGTTCCTGTTTATACCCGCGACGGGCAAGCCGATTGCGATCATCCCCGAGATTGGTGCCGATCTTATGCGCCGCACCTGGATCTCTGACATCCGCACTTGGAGTGCCCCGGCACCTCAAGATGACGGTGTCGGGCTTTTGACCGATCTACTGTCTATCTATGCCAAACGCGGAGATACAATCGGTCTGATGAAGGGACATGAAACCCACTTGAGGATGCCGTTGGGCGATTATGAACGGCTGATAGCAGGTCTCAAGGGGCTCGCGATTGCGGACGCTACCGGGATCGTTCGCAGTTTGCGTATGGTGAAATCCGAGGCCGAGATCGAAAAGCTCTCGCATATCTGTGCCATCGGTTCGCGCACATTCGCTCGGGTGCCGGAAATCGCCCACGAAGGTCAGCCACTTGAAGACGTATTCCGGGCGTTCCGGCTTGAAGGGATAGAACAGGGCGCTGACGACGTTCCATATCTTGTCGGCGGTGCAGACAACGGTGGCTATCATGACGTTATCTCGCCCCCCTCTCGCCGCCCCCTGGTCAGAGGTGATATCCTGATGCTCGATTCCGGCGCTAACTGGGATGGATACTTCTGCGACTTCGACCGGAACTGGGCCATCGGCAGCGCTGATGACGCCTCTCGCCGTGCCTACGACGTGCTTTGGCGCGCGACCGAAGCCGGCATTGACGCTGCCCGTCCAGGCGCCACTTGCCGTGATCTGTTTCAAGCGATGCAGAAAGTGATCGCTGAACTGGACGATCAGGGCGGTGACGTGGGCAGATTGGGCCATGGGCTTGGCATGCAGTTGACTGAATGGCCTTCGCACGCCGCTTGGGACACGACCGAGATCACCGAGAACATGGTGCTGACCCTTGAACCTTCGCTTAGCTACGGTGACGGCCGGATCATGGTGCACGAGGAGAACCTAGTCGTACGCGCTGGTGGCGCTGAACTTCTGACCGAGCGCGCTGCGTCCGAACTTCCAATCATCTGAGGCTCTCAATGAAGCTTGATTTCCAAACTGACGACGGTATCGGTACCCGAGCAAATCTCGGTGTGATTGTCCTTGAGACGGACGAAACTCTGGAGCACGAGTTTTCTCGGATCATGAACCTCAACGGGGTTGCGCTTTACCACAGCAGAATTCCGATGGTGCCCGAAATTCGGCCTGACACTTTGGCTCGAATGGAACAAGACCTGCCAGCATCAGCGCGGCTATTGCCGCCATCGCTCAGCTTTGACGCCATCGGATTTGGCTGCACTTCGGCCTCGACGGTGATCGGGTCGGAGAAAGTGGCTCACGCCATCAAAACCGTATGCCCAGACGCTTGCGTCACCAATCCGTTGGCGGCAATCATCGCTGCCGGTAAGCATCTGGAGGCCAAGCGATTGGGCTTTGTAACGCCTTACATCCCAGAGGTATCTGCCGGAATGCGTGCAAAGCTTGAGGAAGCCGGTTTCGAGATCGCAGGCTTCGGCTCGTTCGAGGAGGGCAATGATCGTGTCGTCGCCCGGATCACTGAAACGTCAATCTTTGAGGCCATCAACAAGGTTGCCGCGCAAGCACCCTGTGACGCCGTGGTTGTATCCTGCACGAATCTACGATGCCTTGATGTCATCGCGCGAGCAGAAGAAGCGACCGGGGTGCCAGTCCTTTCGAGCAACCAAGCGTTGGCCTGGCACATGCTTCGGTTAGCCGGCATCGAGGACACCAGCACCCAGTTCGGGCGCCTCTTCAGATAGCGTGATAAAGATGGACGTATCATCGTCGACGCCGCGTCGTAGTTTTCCTGTGTAAGCCCGGTGTTTTTTCAGCGGTAGCCATACCTGTCCTACTGTCTTAAACGCAGCGGTGATTATTAATTGGTATCAATTTGTTTTCCACGTCGACCCGTGTGTGCCTCTGATGTGGAAACCATTGATCGTCGTCCTAATCGATATCCGTATCCTGTCATCCTTTTAGGAACCTCTTGGACGAGAAGCGGTTGCTCGTGACCGGTTTTGCAAAATATGTGTGCGACCTTGGTTCGTTTGATAGAATGGGTTCCGAATGATGTGGGATCGAGCCAGATCGATTTGACCCATTCACGGACACGCGGTGCATATTGACGGGTTGAAAAATACAGTCGTTCGTAAAGCCGACCGGGTCACAGGTACCCCGAACCAACCATCAGTGGTTCCTCCTTCCATTGCAGAACTGACATCGGCGGAGCTAGGATATCATGCTCATATTCCTCAGCAGACAAGGTCAGGAACGAGCCCGCTTTGACCGATTCTGTGCGTTCAACGGAGGACAACTTGACGAGACGAAACTTGGACATAGGCTCGAATCTTTAGTCCTGCTAAATTGAAGAAGGAATTGTAGGACGGGAAGCTGTTGGATCGCCAACACACAGAAGAGATTGACCGTGTCTTAAGCGGGTTCGATACAGGGCGTGACCGTCTTGTCGCAGATAGCTGGCAACGCTGTGTTGAGACCTATGGTATGGACCCCTCGCGGCAAGAACCCGCGCATATCCTGCCTGACACTCAGTTTCGTGAACATTTGGAACAATCTGAACGTCTGATCGCAACAGCGCGCTCGGGGCTGCAATCGTTGTTTGCACAGGTCGCGGGGCAAAACTACGTCCTGCTACTTGCGGACGCGGACGGTGTATGCGTCGATTTCTTCGGGGATCGGAATTTCGAGGATGAGCTCAGAAAGGCCGGTCTTCACCTGGGTTTCAAATGGACGGAAGAGTTGGCAGGGACGAACGGTGTAGGGTCGTGTATTGTTACGGGCCAGCCAGTGACGATACATCAGGGCGATCATTTTTCGATTACGCATACACCCCTGTCTTGTACAGCGGCCCCTATTTTTGACACCAAGGGTGGTCTTGCAGCTGTTCTGGATGTGTCCTTGTTGCGCGGCCCCTCTCCTAAGGCGTCGCAGAATCTGGCCATGACGCTGGTGACTAATTCCGCCCGCCGGGTCGAGATGGCGAACCTGATGGCGTCGACCCGCAGGGATTGGGTTCTGCGCTTTTCAACCAGTCCCGAGTTTCTTGAGGTCGACCCCGAAGCGGCGGTGGCGGTGGATGGGAGCGGCAAAATTATTGGTATGACGTCTGGTGCGCGAAACGCATTAGACCTCAGCGGTTCGGGTCAGTTGATCGGATCGCAACTACAAGATTGGTTTGAGATCAGCGTCGATGAGATGCCTGAGTTCATGCGTGGTCGACCGTCCGAAGACCGCGTTCTTCACCTCAAAGACGGGCGCGCACTCTATGGTCATGCCGTTGCCCCTCAGACACCCCAGATGACCGCCGCTTTGCGCAAGCGGGAGCAGGTTTTGCCTGGTGCCCTTGGCAGTTTTGCGGGACCGGATGCAAGTCTTCAGCAACTGTTGAATCAAGCAGCACGTCTTGCGCCAACAAGTCTGCCACTTTTGCTGACCGGCGAAAGCGGAGTTGGCAAGACCAAGTTGGCGCGTGCCATTCACATGGCCGACCCTGCAAAACAGGACTTTCATGTCGTAATCTGCTGCGCCACCGAGACCTTCGACTTCGACCATGTTCATGGTTCCGGTACTCTGTTCCTGCGCGGTGTTGAAGAACTTAGCAAGCCTGCGCAGGCCTCTCTTTTGGCGCTGCTGGAGCGGCGTACCGATCTAAGGATCATCGCCTCATGTCGGCAGTCCCCGGCGGGATTGCAGAGCGCTCTTCGTGAAGATCTGCTGCACCGGATTGCGGGGGCCACATTGTCTCTGCCGCCTTTGCGCCACCGTGCGGATTTGGATTGGCTGATTGATCGTCTGCTCCGACGGTTTGCCAGCCATGATATTCGCCTCTCGACCGCTGCCCGCGCAGACCTGAAATCGCGTTTGTGGCGCGGCAATATTCGTGAACTGGAACATCTACTGCACAGTTCGGTTGCCCTGTGTCAGGACAACATCATCGATTTGACGGATTTGCCCGCCCCGGCGCTCGCTCCTACGCAAAATCAGGACTCAAACGATCTGGAAGCATTATTGCGTGCTTGCGATTGGAACATGTCCCAACTGGCAAGGCGCCTTGGTGTGAACCGATCGACGATCCTGCGCCGAATGCGAAAGGCCGGGCTTAGACCGCCCAATTAAACGCATATGTACCCTTGTTGCGCCCTTGTTGCGCGCGCAACAAGCCATAGCGTTTTTGGACCGCACCAAGTGTTGAGACGCCAAATCCGCTTGCCTGAAGGGTCACGGATTTGCCAGCCTTCTGCTCCGTAGAGATAGGGAGGATGACATGCTCGACACAACACTCTCGGATCAGGTGCAGGGGTTTCTGGATGACTTCGGTGCGGCTTTGTCCAAAGGTGATATCGATGCCGCGTGCGATATGTTCCAAGACGATTGCTATTGGCGCGATCTGGTCAGCTTTACCTGGAATATCAAAACGGTTGAAGGCAAGGCGCAGGTGGCAGATATGCTTTCGCATCAGTTGGCCACGACCAAGCCGAGCGGTTGGAAAGTTGCCGAAGGTGAGGTGCCCACCGAAGACGGCGGAATTACCACCGCTTGGATCGAGTTTGAAACCGAAGTGGCACGCGGCTACGGGTTGATCCGCCTCAAGGATGGCAAGATATGGACCTTGCTGACCACGATGGTCGAGCTGAAAGGCCATGAAGAGCCCAAAGGGTTCAACCGCCCACTTGGGGCCAAGCACGGTGCGGGTAAGCATAGGACCACATGGGCTGAAGAACGAGCCCAAGAAGAGGCCGAACTGGGCTACAAAACACAGCCCTATTGCGTCATCATCGGCGGCGGTCAGGGCGGGATTGCCATGGGCGCGCGGCTACGTCAGTTGGGTGTTCCGACGATCATCGTTGAACGGAATGACCGGCCCGGCGACAGTTGGCGCAATCGTTACAAATCCCTCTGCCTGCATGATCCGGTCTGGTATGACCATCTGCCCTATATCAAGTTCCCGGAAAACTGGCCCGTCTTCTCACCAAAGGACAAAATCGGTGACTGGCTTGAGATGTACACCAAGGTGATGGAATTGAACTATTGGACGCGCACGGCAGCCAAATCCGCCACGTTCGATGAAGACAAAGGCGAATGGACCATAACATTGGACCGGGACGGTGACGAAGTTGTACTGCGACCCAAACATCTGATCATGGCGACGGGGATGTCCGGCAAGAAACGCATGCCTGATTTTCCGGGTATGGATGTTTTCAAAGGCGAACAGGTGCATTCGTCGGAACATGATGGTCCCGACAAATGGGCCGGTAAGAAGGTCGTTGTGGTGGGGTCCAACAACTCGGCCCATGACATCTGCGCGGCACTTTGGGAAAACGATGCCGATGTAACAATGGTGCAGCGGTCCTCAACCCATATTGTCCGCTCGGACACCCTGATGGAGATCGGACTGGGCGATCTGTATTCTGAACGCGCCGTTCAGTCTGGCATGACGACCGAAAAAGCCGATCTGATCTTTGCATCGTTGCCCTATCACATTCTGCACGAATTCCAGATTCCGGCCTATGCCGCGATGAAAGAACAGGACAAAGAGTTCTACGACGGGCTGGAAAAGGCCGGGTTCTGGTTGGATTGGGGCGATGACGATAGCGGGTTGTTCATGAAATACCTGCGCCGGGGATCGGGTTATTACATAGATATCGGGGCCAGCCAATTGATCATTGATGGCGAGATCAAGCTGAAACGCGGTCAGGTCACCGCGCTTGATGAAACCGGAGTTATCCTTGATGACGGCACGCATCTGGATGCCGATCTGGTGGTCTATGCGACCGGGTATAACTCGATGAACGGCTGGGTCGCGGACCTAATGGGGCAGAAAATGGCAGATCAACTTGGGAAATGCTGGGGTCTGGGGTCTGACACGACCAAGGATCCGGGGCCTTGGGAAGGAGAGCAACGCAATATGTGGAAGCCAACCCAGGTTCCAAATCTATGGATGCATGGCGGAAACCTGCATCAGTCCCGGCACTATTCACAGTTCCTATCGCTGCAAATAAAGGCCCGGATGGAGGGTATCCCGACGCCGATCTACGGCCTTCAAGAAGTGCATCACCTCAGCTAGGGTCAGGGTTCATAACCAATAGAATACGAGAGCGGCGAGCGCGATGACCGAGAAGAAAACCTTTGGGGATCGGTCATAGCGTGCCGCCAGTTCTTGAGGCCGCCGAACAAGATCTCGATGTGGTTACGCCGTTTGTATCGCCGCTTGTCGTATTTTGCAGAGGCCTTGGGCTTCTTCTTCTAGGGATGCAGGCGCGTATCCCTTTGTCTTTTGACGCATCCCGGAAACCATCGCTGCAGGCGAACAACCTGACGGCCTGACCACGGAATACCTGATCAAGTTTGGAGTCCCTGCGATCTGGTCAGATATTCGCAAGCAGTTCGCTGTGCTCTGATCCACAGACTCTTCCAAATTCACTAAACTCGTACCGTCGGAATCACGAACTGAGACCGCGGCTGGAAATCGACCATTGTTGCGGTCACGTTCGGGTCTCGGCTTGAACCGCTGAAAGCCAAATCATTGAAAACTCGACAGAACTGGCGGCTTGCTGTTCCGTGTGTGATTTTTGGGAAAATCATGGCTGGGGTGGTAGGATTCGAACCTACGATACACGGTACCAAAAACCGCTGCCTTACCACTTGGCTACACCCCAACGGTGAGCGGCTATCTACGATTGTTGATGGCAGGGTTCAAGAGCGTTTTGCAAAAAAAGCGAGCGCCGTAATTTTTTTTTGAAGGCCCCTCATTTGGTATCGATCAACACCGCTCCGGTACGGTTGCCTTCCTGTACCATCACATGGGCCGCAGCGCATTCTTCCAGTGTAAAGACCTTATGTACGGGGCAGATCAATGCGCCATCAGCCAGTGCCTTGTGGAGTGTCTTTATTGCGGCGGCGCGCAAGTCTACGGGCAGCAGGTAGATCAGGACCGCCTCGAGTGTCACTGCCTTGAACATCATGGGTCCAAAGGGAAAGACGGGTGTCATATTCCGGGCAGATCCATATGCGTTGATACGGCCGTTTTCGGCGATGACGGCAATGTTGGTGTCAAGGTTCTGTCCAAATTCGACATCGACGATTCGACCAATTGCACGTCCATCATTTGCGTCGAGAATCTGATCCGAAAGGTGTTCACCGGAGTAGTCGAGAACGACATCTGCACCATCTGCCTTGACCCGGTCAAAGCTGCGGGTGCTGGCCGTTGCGATCACTTTGGCTCCGGCCCATTTGGCAAGCTGGACAGCCAGATACCCGACAGTACCCGCCCCACCATGGATCAAAATGGTTTGCCCGCGCGGCGTGCCGCCCGAGAACACTGCGTGGCTTGCGGTAAGGCCCGGAATTCCAAGAATCGCTCCGGTTTCAAGTGACACCGTCTCGGGCAGTTCTACAGCCTGAGATTCAGGCAGGGTGATGTGGCTGGCAGCTGTACCGAACGCGCGTTGCCATTGCCCGTTCCAAATCCACACGCGCTGACCAATCCGCGTCGCGGGTACGCCATCGCCAACCGCTGTGATGACTCCAGCCCCGTCGCTGTGCGGAACGATCAGCGGAAACGGAGGTTCTGTGACACCCGGTCGGGTTCCCGCGCGGGCCTTGACGTCCGAGGGATTTACGCCGGAATAAGACAACTCGACCGTGACTTCACCCGGTCCAGGCGGAACTGGGGGAATATCCTGTATGCGCAAGACATCGACAGCGTCTCCGAAGGCTGAATAGGTGACTGCGCGCATAGGGTCCTCCGTTTAGGTCGAGTTAAGCGGCGATTGGGCCGGTAACTCAAACAGCTTGTCGCGCTTTTTCGGGGCGATGCGCAACCGCGGATACCGGAAATTGTCTTTCGCCTATTCCCGAATTTCGGAAGAATCGACGCCCCAAAGGTTCGATTTCAGTGTCCAGCCACGGTATCCGCCGGCGGTGATCCTGCACCAGTCCAGCGAACAGGCTCCAAGGCGCGCCACCACTCCGGTCTCGAAATGGGCATTCACGGGCGAGGTCGGGTCGGGGCGGGCATAAACAGGCAGCATCTCGGATTCGATCAGCACCGTTCGGACGCCAGACAACAAGGCATAGTGAACCCAGCCACCCGCGCCGTCGCGGTCTTGGACCTTGCGCCAGTTGCCGTATTCGGCAGTGACCTGCAGCGGCATGCCACGCCTTTTGAATACCCAATCGATTCGGTGGGTTAGGGATGGTCCGCGCCGCACGTTCCCTTCGGCTGCCTTCATCGACACATATCGGGGCAGGGGCAGGTTGGTGACCGATCCGCGTTTGACTTCGGCATGTGCGGCGTAGGCACCGAACATGACCAGAAATGCGGAAACTACCGCCAAAGATCGGCGTTTTACCGGTCGAATACCACTCACTGACTGCCCGCTCTTATGCCTGTTGATCCGGTTTTGAAAAAAGGTCGACTCAATGCCATTGGGGTTCTTGTGCCCCGCCTTATCCTGCGCCACGATGCCATGGCGCGCGTCCGTTTGCAAAGCAGTGGGAGAGCCGAGGTGCCAAGAGAACGTTTAAGTGTTGTCGTTACGCGACGGTTGCCTGAGGCAGTAGAAACCCGGTTAAGCGAATTGTTTGACGTGCGCCTGCGCGACGACGACACGCCAATGACGCGTGAAGAATTAGTAGCAGCGGTGCAGGATGCCGATGTTCTGGTGCCTACGGTGACCGATACCATTGATGGCGGGCTATTGGGTCAGGCAGGTGAAAAACTGCGGCTGATCGCCAATTACGGGGCCGGTGTCGACAATATCGATGTGGCGACGGCGCGGCAGCGCGGCATATTGGTGTCCAACACGCCCGGTGTGCTGACCGACGACACGGCAGATATGACCATGGCCCTGATTCTCGCTGTCACACGGCGCATTCCCGAAGGGTTGAGCGTCATGCAGCAAGGCGACTGGACCGGGTGGGCCCCCACCGCGTTTCTGGGTGGTCGCATTGGCGGGCGGCGTCTGGGTATTCTGGGCATGGGCCGGATCGGACAGGCCGTGGCCCGCCGCGCCAAGGCGTTTGGTATGCAGATCCATTATCACAACCGCCGCAGATTGCGCCCAGAAATTGAGCAAGAGCTGGAGGCGACCTATTGGGAAAGCCTGGATCAGATGGTGGCACGTATGGATGTGATATCTATCAACTGCCCATCGACACCGTCGACCTTCCACCTGATGAACGCGCGCCGCCTGAAGCTGATGAAACCCACGGCAGTGATCGTGAATACTTCGCGGGGTGAGGTTCTCGACGAGAACGCTTTGACCCGGATGATCCGCGCGGGTGAAATTGCGGGCGCAGGGCTGGATGTCTACGAACAGGGAACAGGTGTGAACCCGCGCTTGCGGCAGTTGCCTAACGTGGTTCTACTGCCGCATATGGGGTCGGCCACGCTGGAGGGCCGGGTTGAGATGGGTGAAAAGGTCATCATCAACATCAAAACCTTCGAAGATGGCCACCGCCCACCGGATCAGGTTGTGCCTGCGATGCTCTGACGCGTCGGAAAGGATCATGGATGGACGTGTTTGAAGGGGGATGCCGCTGTGGGAATCTGCGTGTCTCAGCTTCGGGTCGTCCTCTTCGCGTCGGGATTTGCCATTGTCTGGACTGCCGCAAACACCACGGCGCGTTGTTTTATGCGGCGGCTATTTTTCCGGCGGATGCGGTTAAGATCACCGGAAATGTGAAAGGTTATTCTGACCGGTACTTTTGCCCTGATTGCGGATCTCCGGTATTTGCCCGAAGCGGTGCCGAAGTCGAAGTGCATCTGGGCTGTCTTGACGCGCCAGACCAATTCACACCGACATATGAATGCTGGACCAAACGGCGCGAAGCGTGGCTGCCGGAATTCGCCGGAATGGTCCGCTATGTTCAGGATCGTTGTGCCGAAGAAACCGAACCATAGGGGAAATGGCGAAACTTCGCTGTGATAACACGCTGCCATGCCTGATCGTTGCAGAGGGGGCAAAATCCTTACAGGATTGAAAACAAAGATTGTATTGGAGGGTTAGATCAGATGAGACATGTTTCAGCACTGCTGCTTACTACCGCACTTACTATTTCGACACCGGGGTTCGCGCAGGAAACAGCCGACGCCGTCGCCCCTGAGGGCGCGACAGAGGGGCAGGTTCAGGCGATGACCGACGAGGTTATTGCGGCCCTCGAAGCCAAGCTTGAAGGAGTTCCGGTCACATCCGAAAACTGGATGGTAGCTGCAGCCAATCCGCTGGCGGTGGAGGTAGGGGCCAAAGTGCTGCGCGCGGGCGGGTCTGCCGCGGATGCGATGGTTGCCGTGCAGGTCGTGCTGGGGCTGGTTGAGCCGCAATCCTCTGGTCTGGGCGGGGGTGCGTTTCTGGTTTGGTACGACGCGGCCAGCGGGCAGATGACAACGCTGGACGGGCGCGAAACGGCACCCCTTGCCGCTACCCCGACGCTGTTTCAGAATGAAAACGGCGAGCCGCTGAAATTCTTCGATGCGGTGGTGGGCGGATTGTCGGTGGGTACACCGGGTACGCCTGCCCTGCTGGAAGAGGCGCACCGAAGATGGGGGCGCGCGTCTTGGCCCGGACTGTTTGCCGACGGTATCCGATTGGCGGATGAAGGGTTTCTTGTTTCCCCGCGTCTGGCTAGCCTTGTAGAAAACGATGCGGACCGCATGTCGCGCTTTCCCGAAACAGCTGCATATTTCCTGCCTGATGGTCAGCCGTTACAGCAGGGACAGCGTTTGATGAACCCGGATTATGCCGAAACATTGCGCGTGCTGGCCAGCGATGGCGCTGCCGGTTTTTACGGAGGTGAGATCGCTGCGGATATCGTGCGAACTGTTCGCAATGCCCCAGGAAATCCCGGCGTTCTTGCAGGGGTGGATCTGGCGCTCTACCAGGTGATCGAACGTGAACCGGTCTGTGCCGAATACCGCGCCTACGAGGTTTGCGGCATGGGTCCGCCGTCGTCGGGTGCCCTGACCGTCGGGCAGATTCTGGGGATGCTGAACAGCTATGATCTTGCAGCAATGGGCGCTGAGAGCGTCGAGGCATGGCGCCTGATCGGCGATGCTTCGCGCCTCGCCTTTGCGGATCGTGGGCGGTACATGGCCGATAGCGATTTCATACCCATGCCCACCAAGGGGCTGGTTGATCCGGGTTATTTGACCCAGCGGGCAGCGTTGCTGGAAAGCGAAGTGGCCTTGTCCGAGGTCGCACCGGGTAAACCGGAATTTGACCATGCTTTGATTTGGGCAGACGACGTGTCGCTGGAACTGCCGTCAACCTCGCATATCTCGATCGTGGACAGCTATGGCAATGTGTTGTCGATGACGACGACGATCGAGAATGGTTTTGGGTCGCGCCTGATGACAAACGGGTTCCTGCTGAACAACGAGCTTACAGATTTCTCGTTCAAGACACACAGCGACGGCGTGCCGATTGCCAACCGGCTGGAGCCGGGCAAGCGTCCGCGCTCATCCATGAGCCCGACTATCGTGTTGCAGGATGGTGAGCCGGTTCTGGCTATCGGGTCTCCGGGCGGCAGCCGGATTATCGGCTATGTCGCCAAGTCCATCATTGCCTGGGCCGATTGGGGAATGGACGTGCAGAAGGCGGTTTCCCTGCCTCATTTGGTCAACCGGTTCGGAACATATGACGTCGAGGCTGCGACTTCGGCAGAAGGATTTACAGACGCGCTTGCTCAGTTGGGTTTCGAAGTCAACGCGCGCGACCTGACTTCGGGGCTGCACGCAATCGAAATCGGTGACGGGCTGAGCGGTGGTGCCGACCCGCGCCGCGAAGGAATTGCGCTGGGCGAATAGACCCTCGGTATTTGTGGGGATTGCCTGCTTTCAACGGGCCTTTTAGTCATAGGCTGAAAGGCCCGAAACGTTTTTGGGGCAGTGGAGGATGACAATGGTGCAGGCAACCGCATTGCCAAGGAATGAAGCTGGTATTGAAACCGTAATTAGCATTCTCAAGCAGCGCTTTGGCGACAGGTTGCAAACGGGTGCCGCTGTCCGTGAACAACATGGGCACACCACGACCTGGATCGAAAACCAAGTCCCCGATGCCGTGGTTTTCCCGCATTCGACGCAGGATGTTTCAGACATCGTCAAAACCTGTGCGGCGCACCGGGTGCCAGTGATCCCGTTCGGTACAGGAACATCGCTGGAAGGGCATGTAAATGCGCCAGCGGGGGGCATCTCGGTCGATCTGACGCAAATGGATAGTGTGCTTGCAGTTCATGCCGAGGATCTGGATTGCGTCGTGCAGCCCGGTGTCACGCGCGAAGCGTTGAATACCCATCTGCGCGATCTGGGCCTGTTCTTTCCGATTGATCCCGGGGCGAATGCGTCGCTGGGTGGGATGGCTGCCACTCGTGCGTCGGGCACCAATGCGGTGCGCTATGGGACGATGAAGGACAACGTTCTCAGCCTTGAAGCCGTGATGCCAGACGGTCAGATCATCCGTACCGGGCACCGGGCCAAGAAATCTTCGGCCGGCTATGATCTGGCCCGTCTTCTGATCGGGGCGGAAGGCACGCTGGGAATCATCACCGAGCTGACATTGCGGTTGCAGGGTATCCCCGAAGCGATCAGTTCGGCCCGGTGTTCCTTTCCGACTGTCGATGCCGCGTGCCGTGCGGTGATGATGACGATTCAGTATGGCATCCCGGTTGCCCGGATCGAGTTGCTGGACGAGTTGTCGGTTCAGGCCGCCAACGCCTATTCCGGGCTGAGTCTGCCGGATACACCGTTGTTGTTGCTGGAATTTCACGGCTCGGAAAGTGGTGCCGTAGAGCAGGCTGAAACCTTTGGTCAGATCGCCGAAGAATTTGGTGGCACAGACTTTGCGGCAACGTCGACCACTGAAGAACGGAACAAACTGTGGCAGGCGCGGCACGATATGTATTGGGCGTGTCTGCAACTGCGCCCCGGTGCGCGGGGTATTTCGACCGATGTCTGCGTACCGATCTCGCGTTTGGCCGAATGTGTGACCGAAACGCAGAAAAAAGCTGCCGGCCTCGGCTTGTTGGCGCCCATCGTGGGCCATGTGGGGGACGGCAATTACCACACGCTGCTGCTGATCGACATGGAAAATGTGGAAGAAGTTACCAAGGCCGAGGCGTTTGTCGGCTGGCTGAACGACATGGCGATATCCATGGAAGGCACATGTACCGGTGAACATGGCATCGGGCAGGGAAAGAGACCGTATCTGACCAGGGAACTGGGCGCCGCCACGCGGTACATGGCTGCGATCAAGGCCGCGCTGGACCCAGACAACATTATGAATCCCGGCAAGATCTTGTCGGATGACACATAGCCGTATTCACCCTCTGGTCCTTTTTGTGCCGTCAAAACGCCCACAAGTATTGTTTTTGCAGGGCTGAAAACGGACAGGTGGTCGACATGAGCGCAAAATATCTGGCGGGGTTTGTAGCCATCTGCGGGTTGGCCGTTGCAGGGCTGGACTATGTTCAGCAAGCCAAAGCATCGGAAAATGGCTTTGGTATGAAAGAATATCTTGCCTCGGTGTCCTCGCGTGTTGGTCTTTCTGACGGCTGGTTCGCGGCAGAGGCGCAGCCTTCGCCATCACAGGAACCGGCGGTGAATAGTCCCTCGGACGAAAGCGGCAAATTGGTCTGCGTCTCAGTCGGAACAAGCAAACGCTGCCGTTCCAGTGGTTGAGGGCAGCGGCCGGACGAATGAATTGCGACCCGCTTTCGATATTCGGGTCGTTTTTTTCATATCACTGGTCGGATGAATGTCGCGCTTTCCCCCTTAAGTGCGCCATATGGTGTCAACTGATTTCAAGGGGAGACGCCCGGTTATGAAAACCCAAGTCAAAGCATTGGTCGTAGGCGGCGGCGCCGTCGGGACCTCGATTGCCTATCATCTGGCCAAAGCGGGCTGGGATGATGTGATGTTGATCGAAAGGGACGAACTGACGTCCGGGTCCACCTGGCACGCCGCGGGCCTGTTGCCGCTGTTCAACATGTCCTATGCGACGACCCATATCCACAAGTATTCGGTGGATTTCTACAAGACGCTTGAGGAAGAAACCGGCCTGAATGCAGGCTTCGCGGTTGTGGGCAACCTGCGCATGGCACAGACGCAAGAGCGTATGGACGAATACATGCTCTATGCCTCGACCGCCGAAACCTGTGATGTGAAATACGAATGGCTGACCCCGGACCAGATCAAGGAACGCTGGCCGCTGATCGAGACATCGGATCTGAAGGGCGCGATCTATCACACCGAGGACGGTTATATTAACCCTGCCGATGTGACTCAGGCGATGGCCAAGGGGGCCCGTCAGCGTGGTGTCGAAATCGTGCGCAAGATGCAGGCTGACGCGTTTCACTGGAACGGCACGCACTGGGAAGTGACCTGCACCAAGATGGTCGAAAAGGGCGGCAACCTGGTGCCTTCCGACGAGCAGGTCGTAATCACCGCCGAACATGTTGTGACCGCGTCGGGCAACCACGCGCAGCGCACCGCCATGATGCTGGGCATCAAAATGCCCGCAATCCCGGTCGAACACACCTTTATCGTCATGGACAAAGACCCCGAGTTGGTCAAATGGCGCGAAGCAGGCAACCCAGAGCACCCCGTTGTCCGCGATGCCGACAACGAATCCTATGCACGTGAAGAACGCGGTGGCTGGATTCTTGGTATCTACGAACACGGCGCCCCTGCGCAGTTCGAATTCGGCGTTCCGGACAGCTTCCGCGCCGACCTGTTCCCACTGGATCTGGACCGGATCGCCGAGCAGTACATGGCAATGGCCGAGCGCGTGCCGTCCTGTGCCGAATCCGGCCTGAAGGATGATTTCAACGGCCCGATCTGCTATACACCGGATGGCAACCCGCTGGTTGGTCCGGCCCCGGGTTTGCGTAACATGTGGCTGGCCGAGGGTTTCAGCTTTGGCATCACCGCTGCGGGCGGCACCGGTTATTATCTGGCACAGATGATGGTCGATGGCGAAGCCGAGATCGACATGGCCTCGCTGGACCCCAAACGCTATTCCAGCAACTGGATGACCACCGAGTTCGCGGCGCGCAAGAATGAAGAATGCTACGAGCATGTCTACATCCTGCACCACCCGGATGAAGAGCGTGAAGCCTGCCGTCCGCTACGGACCGTTCCGGCCTATGATCGCCAGAAAGCCCGCGGTGCTCAATTCGGCTGGGTCAATGGCTGGGAACGCCCGAACTATTTCGGCCCGCTGGACGCGCCCGAGAATTTCGACAAGGAAGCACGCTCGTTCCGTCGTGGCGGCTGGTGGCAATATGCCGTCGAAGAGGCCAAGGCGATCCGCGAAGGCGTTGGCCTGATCGACGCATCGGCCTTCACCAAGCATGTCGTCAAAGGCCCCGGTGCCACCCAGTTCCTGGATTGGTTCACCTGCAACAAACTGCCCAAGGTCGGTCGCATCAACCTGACCTACGCGCTGACTGCGCACGGCACCACTCGTACCGAATACACCATCGTCCGCAATGGCGAGAACAACTACTACATCGTCTCTGCCGGTGCATGGACCGAGTACGACGCCGATTACCTGCGTAAAGCGGCCGAGGACAAGATGGAGGAGTTCGGTTACATCGAGATCCAGGACGTGACTACGCAATGGGGCGTCTTCGCCATCGCCGGACCCAAGTCGCGTGACGTTCTGAAAGAAGTTATCAAGGACGCCGACCCGGATACTGCACTGTCCAACAAACGCTTCCCTTGGCTGTCGGCGCGTCAGATCGAGTTGGGCATGTGCCCGGTCAACGCGATCCGCGTGGCCTATACCGGTGAGCTAGGTTGGGAACTGCACCATCCGATCGAGATGCAGAACTACCTGTTCGACCTGTTGGAAAAAGCCGGTGAAAAGCACGGCATGAAGCTGGTCGGTGCCCGTGCCCAGAACTGGCTGCGTCAGGAGAAATCCTATCGCGCCTTTGGCACCGAACTGGGCCGCGACGCGACCCCGCTGGAAGCCGACCTGCCGCGCTTTGTCGATTTGTCGAAAGACTTCCACGGCAAGGCCAAGCTGGAAGAGACCGGTGTGCGCGTCAAGTGTTGCACCTTGCTGATCGACGGTCCGGCCGATGCTGACCCGTGGGGCCGCGAGGCGCTGTATACGCCGGAAGGCGAGCGTGTAGGTCGCCTGACCTCGGGCGGTTATTCGGTCGCGTTCGAGAAGTCGATCGGCATGGGCTATGTGAAGCCTGAACTGGCGGTCGAAGGCACCAAGCTGAAGGTCAAGATGCAGGACAAGTTGTGGGATGCGGTTGTCACCTGCGACAGCCCATACGATCCGAAAAACGAAACCATCCGCAAGGACGGTTGATCAATCAAAGGCCCCGGAAATTCCGGGGCCTTTTCTGTTGGTTACGCGGATAGTTCGTCGAAACATTCCAACGCCTTGGCGGCATACATCATGGCTGGCCCACCACCCATCTGAATGGCCATACCCAAAACGTCGGACACCTCTTCGCGTGTTGCACCCGCTTTGACCAACGCATCGGTGTGCAGAGTAATGCAGGGCTCGCAGCGGAGCGATACCGACATACCCAGCGCAATAAATTCCTTTGTTTTATAGTCGAGCGTTCCGCCTTCCTTCACAGCCTTCCCAAGTGCGCCGAATGCGCGCGACGTGTCGGGAATGGCCCCGTTGAGGTTGCGCAAGCTGGTTCGTGTTGCCGAGAGCTTTTCTTGCCAAGCCATTTTGAGTGCCTTTTTCATATAAGATAACGGGAATATGTGCGGGCAGTGGTAAGTTGACCTTGATCTCGATCAGTTGGCCGGGCGTTGGGAAACAAATGCAAGGTTGTTTGCGGGCATGTCGATGGTTTTCAGCACGCGCAACCCTACGTCCTGGAACAGGCTAAGGACATCTTCGTCGTTCTTGTAGCCAATGTCGGGATCTTGTCCGATCAGAGCCTCGTGAAACTTTTTGTCCCCGCCACTTGTCAATTGGCCCGAGCGTTTAAATGGGCCGTACAAAACGAACCTCCCGTTTTCAGTTAGGGACTGCGCGACTTCGGCGAAAATGGCTCTGGTGTCCTGCCAACTGATCAAATGTATCAGGTTAATCAAGACGATCAGGTCCTGCGAAGGAAAGCGCGCATGCCAGCCCGAATTCGTTGCGTCCAGATGTTCGGCATTTGCCACGTTGGGTAAGGCGCTGGTATAGGCGTCGATGCTAATGCGGCGTTCAGGGTCAGGTTCGGTGGGATGCCACGTCAGATCGGGCAGCAAATCAGCAAACGCACAGACATGCTGACCGGTTCCGCTTGCAATCTCCAGCGCGTGCCCACGGCGCGGTGCCCAGTCTTGTAGCAACGCGCAAAGCGCATCGGAGTTTCGCGTCGCTGCCGGGGCCACCAGTTTCCCATCCTCACTCGCGTTGGCGACGCTCGCAGAGGGCGGTAGATTGCGTTTGATCATCTGTTCAACCTATCTGGGGTCAGCGACTTAACACTGTCTGGATCCAGCACCGGCGTGTTTCCGACCACCAGATCACACAGCAACTGCGAAGCTGCCGGTGCTGTTTGGAAACCATACCCGCCTTGACCCGCAGACCAGATAAACGACGGATCGATCGGGTCAGGCCCAAGCACCAAGGTTCCGTCCGGTGCGAAACTGCGCAATCCTGCCCAGTTCGTTTCGACCCGTGTTACTGGTTCGGTCATCAATTCTTCATAGCGCGCCAGACCTTCGGCCAACACCATGTCGTCGGCATAGGCGTCCTGAGGTGGTGCGGGGTCGGCTTCGCAAGGCGAAACAAGCAATTTGCCCGCGTCCGGTTTGGCGTACCATGTTTCACCCGTGCCCAACATCATGGGCCATCCGGATACATCATGGCCCCCGGGGGCGGGCAGCCGCGCCATTGAACGGCGGCGAGGAGAGATGCCGATGGGCGGTACCCCGGCAAGCTTGGCAATCTCGTCCACCCATGCACCGGCCGCATTCACCAAATTGCGGGCTTCGAAGATCTGCCCGGCCTCGACCAGCCAATGCCGCTCTTTCCGAATGTCGGTTACTTTGCTTTTCGTTGCAGCGGTTCCCCCGTTCTGGCGAATGGTTCGCGCGAAATCCTGCAACAGGCGATCAGTATCGATGTCAAAAGCAGCTTGGCTGATAGCCGCAAAACCCACCTTGGCCGGGTTCAGGATCGGAACGCTCGAAACCGCCTGATCGATGGGAATTCTTTCCATGTTCAGGTCTTTGCGGTCGGCTTCGAAAACTTCGCTTTGGTCAAACGAACCGATCAACATCAGTCCGCGCTGGGTTAGGTACCCACCGTTTTGTGTGTGCAGGAACGTGGCCCCAGCCCTGTTCAGCGCCACCACGGATTGCGGGCCATAGCTTTCTTCAAACAGGGCTGCCGAGCGACCCGATGCGTGATACCCCAAGGCGTCTTCGGCCTCTAAAACCATCACGGTTCCATGTTCCGACAAGCGCGCTCCGGCGCTCAACCCGGCAATTCCGCCCCCGATGACGAGGAAATCGATCATTATTTGTGTTCCTTCCGCAGCAGGTTCGCCACAAGTTTTCTGGGTTTCATTTAGCTTTTTGGGTCAAGCATTTGGCATGTCGAAGATTCTCCAAAATATATGCAGCCTTGAATTTGGGCTTCAACCCGGTCAAAGAAGTATCAAAACGAACAGGAGGGCAAGGTGACCGCAGCAGATCTTCATCCAATGGCCACTGGGCACATTCCCCGATACGTCGTCGCAGCTGACGGAAGCGATTACCTTTTTTCGGCTATGGTCGTCTTCTTTGTCATTCTCGTGGTGCTGATCGGTGTTGGGTACCTGACGCTTCATTCGGTTCCGGAAAAAATGGCGCACGAGAACAACCATCCGCAATTTCAGTTGGTGGGTATTCTGGCGCTGCTGGCCCTGTTTACTCATAACGGGATATTCTGGATTGCCGCTGTACTGGTCGCAGGGTTCCAGTTTCCGGATTTTGCAACCCCGCTTAAAAACATTGCCGATGCCATTCGTTCTCTTGGACGTGCAATTGCTCCGGAACCGGTGCCCGAGGCACCTGCGCCAACCCCTGGCGTTTCAGAATCCACCGACGTTCAGGAACAAAACACATGATTGAGACCCTGCTTTGCGCCCTGATCACGGTGCTGCCCGATTATCTGTTCCGCCGGTTTGTTCAGGGCAAACGTATCGGTCACGAGATCACCCTTTTCACCATGTGGTACGAGTTGCGCTGGGGTCTTACGACCTGTGCCATTCTGGCGCTTACGGTAATCACCACGCTGTTTTATTTTCACCCAGCCAGCAAAACCGCAGCGTCCTATTTTCGAACCGTGACGATCCTGCCGCAGCTAGGTGGCCGTGTTTCGGAAATTTTCGTTAAGAACAATGAACTGGTAACTGCTGGCCAGCCTATTTTCAGGATCGAAGATTTCAGCCAGACAGCGCAGGTTCAGGCGGCGAATGCACAGATCGCACAGGTTCAGGCCTCGCTGATAGTGGCTGAAACCGATCTGGCCGAGGCTGATGCCGGTGTTGCCGGTGCCAAGGCGGCTTTGGCGCAGTCCCTGGACGATCTTGAACGAAATACGACCCTGCGCGACCAAGGTTCAAGCGCTGTCCGGTTGACCGAGATCGAGCGGCTGGAAAACCTTGTTGCCGAGCGTGAGGCGCAGGTGGTTGCGGCCGAATCCAGACGTGCGGCAGTCGAACAGCAGATCGAAGAGCTGATCCCTGCGCAACTAGCCAGCGCCATTGCTCAGCTGGACGCCGCTCAGACCGAGTTGGACAAAACGCTGATTGTCGCCGGTGTTACCGGACGGGTCGAGCAGTTTAGCCTGCAGGTTGGCGATTACGTGAGCCCGTTGTTGCGTCCTGCTGGCATCCTCGTTCCATCGCATACCGGACATGACCGTTTTCAGGCTGCTTTCAACCAGCTGTCTGCTCAGGTGATCAAACCAGGTATGATCGGTGAGTTGGGCTGCATGACCAAGCCATTCACCGTAATTCCAACTGTGGTGGTCGAGGTTCAGGATGTCATACCGTCCGGTCAGATCCGTCCATCAGATGAATTGCGGGATGTGCAGAATAACACCAATCCCGGCTCGATTCTGGTCTATATGGAGCCGTTGTATGAAGGTATGGCCGATGACCTTCCTCCGGGCAGCAACTGCCTGGCCAACGTCTACACTGACAACCATGACCGTCTGGAACACGAGGATTTGGGCTTTTGGAAAGCTGCTTTCCTGCACGTGGTCGACACAATTGGCGTGGTCCATGCGGCAGGTTTGCGTTTGCGCCTGATCCTGATGCCCGTTAACACTCTGGTGCTGACCGGGCATTGATCCGGTTTCTTCAGAACAGTTCTTAACGCGCCCGGCAGGTTCCCCGCCGGGCGCTTGCATTTTTATAGCGCTGCTTTGAACAGCTGAGTGAGGTTTTCTTTGGTCAACTCAATCGGGTTCCCGCCGCATGAAGGGTCGATGATTGCGCCTTCGACGAGGGTTGGGATTGAGGTCTCGGTTACGCCGAATTCTGCCAGCTTTCGCGGGATGCCAAGGCTGTCGTTGAATTCCTGTACAAAAGCGCGGAAGCCGTCAAAGCCACCGTTGATGCCCAGATAAGCGGCAGCCTGCTGGAAACGATCTGCTATGGCGGGAGCATTGAAATCCAGCACAGCAGGCATGCAGACCGCATTGGTGGTGCCGTGATGGGTGTTGAAGTGCGCGCCGACCGGGTGACTCATGGCATGGATCGCACCCAGACCTTTCTGGAAGGCGGTTGCGCCCATGGCCGCCGCGCTCATCATCTGGGCGCGGGCCTCAATGTCGCTGCCATCTGCGTAGGCGCGCGGCAGATAGTCTTTCACCAAACGCATACCTTCCAGTGCAATACCCTGGCTCATCGGGTGATAATGCGGGCTCGAATAGGCTTCGACGCAATGCGCGAAGGCGTCCAGACCGGTGCCTGCGGTGATGAATTTGGGCATCCCAACCGTCAGTTCAGGATCGCAGATCACCACCGTCGGCAGGACCTTGGGGTGGAAGATGATCTTCTTGGCGTGGGTCTCGGAATTTGTGATGACGCTGGCGCGGCCAACCTCGGACCCGGTCCCCGCAGTCGTTGGAACCGCAATGATCGGCGCGATTGCATCCGCGTCGGCGCGGGTCCACCAGTCGCCGATATCCTCAAAGTCCCATACCGGGCGCGTCTGGCCGCACATGAAGGCGACCATCTTGCCCAGATCCAGCCCCGAGCCGCCGCCAAAGGCAATCACACCATCATGTCCACCGGCCTTGTATGCCGCAACGCCCGCGTCGAGGTTTTTCTCATTCGGGTTTGGGTCCACGTCACTGAATACACCGCGGCCCAGGCCAGCCGCCTCCATGATATCCAGCGTCGCCGATGTGATCGGCAGATCGGCCAACCCCTTGTCCGTGACCAGCAGGGGTTTCTTCATCCCGGCTGCGGCACAGGCTGCGGGCAGTTCCTTGATGCGCCCGGCACCAAATTTGATCGCGGTCGGATAGGACCAGTTTCCAACAAGTGACATGTCAGGTTTCCTTTGTGATTTGAGACCTGCTCGGGCGAGGGGAGCAGCCCCGAGCAGGCCGTCCTTAGCCCGTGACCTTCTTCAGGTGGTAGGATTTTGGACGGGTGAGATTGTGATAGCCGATGACCGAAAGACCTCCGCCGCGCCCGGTATTCTTGCAACCGGTCCAGCACAGGCCAGGGTCCAGATAGTCGGCCCGGTTCATAAAGACGGTGCCGGTCTCGATCTGGTCGCCCACACGCGCCGCGCGGTCCACATCGCGGGTCCAAAGGCTGGCTGTCAGACCAAACTCGCTGTCGTTCATCAGCGCGATGGCCTCGGCATCCGAGGACACTTTCATGATGCCAACTACGGGGCCAAAGCTTTCGTCCCGCATCACCCGCATATCATGGGTGACATTGGTCAGGATCTGCGGCGTCAGATACGCGCCGCCATCATCCTCGGGGAAGGGGTCGATATGCGCGACCGCGCCGGCCTCAACCGCTTCGGCAATCTGCGCGCGCACCTCGTCAGCGAAACGCACATTGGCCATAGGACCTATGGTTGTTTCGGCGTCCAGCGGATTGCCCAGCTTATAACCCTTCACGATCTCTACCGCCTTGGCGACAAAGTCATCGTAAAGGCTTTCGTGAACGTAAATCCGCTCGATCCCGCAGCAACACTGGCCCGAATTGAACATCGCGCCGTCGATCAGCGTATCAACCGCCGCGTCCAGATCGGCGTCGTCCATAACGTAACCCGGATCCTTGCCGCCCAGTTCGGTGCCCACGCCAGTAAAGGTACCCGCCGCCGCACGCTCCATCGCCTGACCGCCGCCGACCGAACCGGTGAAGTTCACAAAGTCGAACGCGTTGCCCGCGATGAGGTCATTGGTCACGTCGTGGCTGAGGAACACATTCTGGAACACGTCTTCGGGCACCCCTGCCGAATGGAACGCCTGCGCCATGCGTTCACCGACCAACAGGGTCTGGGTCGCGTGTTTCAGAACAACCGTGTTGCCCGCGATCAGCGCGGGCGCCACCGTGTTGATCGCCGTCATGTAAGGATAGTTCCAGGGTGCAACCACAAAGACCACCCCATGCGGAATGCGCTTGATATAGCGTTTGAAAGTCTCGTCTTCGCCCACGGCAATATCGGCCAGTGACGTCTCGGCGATCTTTGCCATATGGCTGGCGCGTTCGTTGAATCCCCCAAACTCGCCGCCATAGCGCACTGGGCGGCCCATCATATGGGCCAGTTCCGGAACGATCTCATCATTCATCGCGCCAACAGCCGCGACACCCGCTATCACCAGATCAATCCGCTCCTGCAACGACCGCGCAGCCCAGGCCCCCTGCGCTGCCCGCGCCCGCGCCGCGACCTCAAACGCAGCCTCCCGCGACAGCACCTCGCGTTCCGCATAAACCGATCCATCAATCGGCGAGACACATTGCAACATCTGCCCCATATCCACTCCATCTCTAAAGAGAGCAGGATCCCTGCTTCATCTGGCCATAAATATCCCGGGGTGCGCGAGGGGCTGGCCCCTCGCTTCCTCCATCTCAAGCCCGCTCAAAGCCGCGGGCAATTTCCCAATCGGTTACCACGCGTTCGAATTCCTCGATTTCGACCTCAGCCGCGCGGGTATAGTGATCGACAACGTCATCGCCCATGGCCGCGCGTAACATGGCCGAACCTTGCAGGGCGTTTCGTGCCGCACGCAGCGTGCCGGGGATCATTCCCGTCTCGCCCTGATAGACATCGCCCTTCGTCGGCGGCTGCAACTCCAGCCCTTCTTCGATCCCTGCGATCCCGGCCGCCAGCATCCCTGCAACCGCCAGATAGGGGTTCATATCCGATCCCGGTATACGGCACTCGACCCGTATCGCCTTGGTTCCATCCCCGCACAGGCGGTACCCGGCCGTGCGGTTGTCCACCGACCAGATGATCCGTGTCGGTGCAAAGGTGCCCTTCATGAACCGCTTGTAGCTGTTGATGTACGGTGCCATGAAATACGTGTAATCAGCGGCGTATTTCAGCAGGCCGGCCATATAGCTTTTCATCAACGCCGACATGCCCAGCTCATCCGCCGCGTCATAGAACGCCGGTTGCCCATCCTTCCAAAGCGACTGATGCACATGAGACGAGCTGCCCACCCTTTCATGATGCCATTTTGGCAGGAAGGTCGCCGCATGACCCTGCTGCCAGGCGATCTCTTTCACCGCGTTCTTGGCGATCGAGTGATACTCTGCCGTGTCCATCGCAGGCGCATATTTGATGTTCAGTTCTTCCTGCCCGGCCTCGGCCTCACCTTTGGTGTTCTCAACCGGAATGCCCGCATCCCACAGGTGGTTCCGGATCGGGCGCATCACATGCTCTTCCTTGGTGGTCTGCAGAATGTGATAATCTTCGTTATAACCCGAGATCGGTTCCAGATCGCGGAACCCTTCCTTGCGGATTGCATCAAAACTTTTCGCAAACAGGAAGAATTCCAGTTCGGTGGCGCACATCGCCTCATACCCCATCGCCTTCAGGCGGTTCACCTGCTTTTTCAGGATCGAGCGCGGCGCATGTGGCACTTCCTCATGGGTGTGGTGATCCAGCACATCGCACATGACCATCGCGGTACCTTCCAGCCAGGGCACCGGGCGCAATGTGCTCAGGTCTGGCTTCATCACATAGTCGCCATAACCCCGCTCCCAACTGGTTGAGGCATACCCATCCGGCGTCGCCATCTCGAGATCCGTGGCAAGCAGGTAGTTACAGCA
Source organism: Ruegeria sp. BHSB056 (assembly GCF_059613305.1). Taxonomy (NCBI): domain Bacteria; kingdom Pseudomonadati; phylum Pseudomonadota; class Alphaproteobacteria; order Rhodobacterales; family Roseobacteraceae; genus Ruegeria; species Ruegeria sp. BHSB056. The sequence continues at coordinate 24,435 of NZ_JBXWSG010000020.1, forward strand.
ATGCGTCTCTTCCCACGCGCCAGCCACAAAATGACCTGCATGAAAACGCTTGCCCATCAACCGACCCTGCATGTCAACCATGCAAACCAATACTGTGTCGATCGCGCCGTCTGCGACAAGCGATTTCAGGGTTTCGAAAGTCAGAGTTGCGGTCATGAAACAAACCTCATGCGTTGAGTAGGGGCGCCGCATGACAGCGCCCCTGTTTTGATATCAATCGAATGTGTAAGGAGCGCCGGCCTGGTTAATGACCGAGTTATACTCACGGAAGATGCCAACGATCTTCTGGTGAATTTCGCCCTCCTGTGCGACCTCGTCCCAGAATTCGATAGCGGCATTTTCCACTTCTTTCCATTCTGCCGCCGGAACCTGTCGCAGCTGCAGTTTGTCACCATTCGCGCGCAAGGCCGCTTCGCCGCCCCAATACCACTGGTTACGATAGGTGTGGCCTGCTTCGACACCTGCCATCACAACAGATTTCAGGTGGTCGGGCAGCTCGGCCCAGCGTTCCTGGTTTGCAAACCAGGACCCGATCCACGCGCCTGAGATGTTGTTAGTCAGGAAATAGTCGGTCACATTGGCCCAGCCAACAGTGTAATCTTCAGTGATGCCCGACCAGGCCATTCCGTCCAACTCACCGGTTTGCACGGCAACTTCCGCGTCTTCGTAGGGGATATTGACTGGTACAACACCAAACTTGGCCAGAAAACGCCCGGCCGTCGGGAAGGTGTAGAGCTTCAGCCCATCCAGGTCGCCAAGGCTTTTGATTTCCTTTTTGGTGTTGAAGTTGCAGGGGTCCTGACCCGCTGCCGATAGCCACGTCACACCAACCTTCTCATATTCCGAGCGCCAGATATCAGCCAGACCGTATTGGTTGAACAGCACCGGAACGTCCAGAATATGCTTGGTCGCGAAGGGGAAATAACCACCGAATTGACGCAGCGGAGTAGGCGAAGCCATGGAATCGTCGTCCGAATGCACACCGTCAATCGTGCCGCGTTGCAGGGCCTGGAACAGTTCGCCTGTCGGAACGATCTGGTCCGCATAGAACAGTTCGATCTCAAGTTCGCCATTGGCATTGGCGTTGATGTAATCGATGGCTGGCTTGGTCACATGCTCGCCCAATGCGCCACCGGCATAGGTCTGGAACCTCCACTTGATGGCGGATTGCGCTTTGACGATCGCAGGAGAGGCCAGTGTGGCGGCCCCCGCCAGACCGGCGGAGCTTAGAAATCTGCGTCTTGTAGTCATTGTCTTTCTCCTCTGTTTAGTCTTGCTGAACTTCGCCCCTTTCCGGGGTCTTGTGACTTAATTTCCATAGACATAATTCGGCAGCCATAGCGCGATTTCAGGAAAGATGATGATTATGGCCAAGGCGCAGACCATCACCAGAACAAAAGGAACGATCGAGCTGTAGATATCGCGCAGCGAAATTTCCGGGGGGGCCATCGCGCGCATCAAGAACAGGTTATAGCCGAATGGCGGCGTCATATATGCGATCTGCGTGGTGATCGTATAAAGCACGCCGTACCAGATAAGATCAAATCCAAGCGCACCCACCAGCGGAACGTAAAGCGGCGCGACGATAACCAGCATGGCAGTATCGTCCAGAAACGTACCCATCAGGATAAAGCTGAGCTGCATGAGAACCAGGATCATCCACGGGGAAAGACCCAGTTTTTCGGTAAACAGGCTTTCGATTGCCTTGACCGCACCCAACCCGTCGAAGACAGCGCCAAAAGCCAGAGCCGCCAGAATGATCCACATGAACATGCACGAGATGCCCAGGGTGTGCCGAATAGAATTCTCGAAAACCGTGCGTGTCAGCCGTCCTTTCAGAAAGGCCGCCAGCATGGCCGTTGTGGCTCCGATGGCGGAAGATTCCACCAACGAAGTCCAGCCGTTAACAAAAGGGACCATCATCACCATGAAAATGCCCAAAGGTAACAATCCGGCTTGCAACAGCAGCAGCTTTTCTCGCAACGGAATGTCGCGATCTTCCGCGGGCAGGACCGGGCCGAGCGATGGGTTGATGCGGCAACGGATGATAATGTAGATGATGAACATGGCTGCCATCATCAGCCCGGGTATCACTCCGGCGAGCCATAACTGGCCGACGGGTTGCCGCGCAATCATCGCATAAAGAACCAGAACAACGGATGGTGGCACCAGAATCCCAAGGGATGATCCGGCCTGAATGACGCCGGTCACCATGCGCTTGTCATAGTTCCGGCGCAGCAATTCCGGCAAGGCGATCGTAGCGCCGATTGCCATACCTGCAACGGACAACCCGTTCATTGCCGATATCAGAACCATCAGCCCGATGGTTCCGACAGCCAGACCACCGGACAAGCCGCCCATCCAGACATGGAACATCTTGTAAAGGTCATCTGCGATCCGACTTTCGGAAAGGATGTATCCCATGAAAATGAACATGGGCAGTGTCAGCAGCGGGTACCACTTCATGACCTTGATCGCAGCGGCAAAACCCAGATCGTAGCCGCCCCGATCCCCCCATAGGAACAAGGCCGAAACCACAGCGACACAGCCGATTGCACCAAAGACGCGCTGGCCGGTCAGCATCATAAGCATCATTGATGCGAACATCAGCAAGGCAATCATCTCGTATGACATCAGATTACCTCGCGCGGGATATCGTCGCCGCACAGGCGCAGAATATCTTTGAACAATTCTGATATGGCTTGCAGCAGCATCAGGAAGATACCGATAACCATGATCAGCTTGACCGGCCAAAGGTAGGGTCGCCAGATCGTCGCGCTGCGCTCACCACCATATTGGAAGGAATACATCAGGCTGTCCCATCCCCCCCACAGCAAGATGACCAGATAGATGATCAGGAATACGACTGTGAAGGCATCCGTCCAGGCCTTGCGGCGATGAGACCATTCGCCATAAAGCAGGTCCATTCGCACGTTTGACCCCATCTGGATCGAATAAGGGCCACCAAGCATGTAGTAGGCCACCATGGCGAACTGAGCCATCTCGAGCGTCCAGAGCGACGGCACGAAAAAGGTTTTCGAGACCGAAGACCAGAACAGAATACCCATCATGACGAATATGCCGTACATGACGACGCGCCCGATCCAGCGGTTCGTTCGATCAATGACCGCCACGTAGCCCCGCAAGAACTTCATCTCGATACCCCAGCTCTCATTGTTTCGCCTCTGTGTGCGAATACGCATCAATTACCGTTTGCAGGATCGGCGTCAGAATCCCGGCAATACGGTCTACTCCCGTTGGTGTGTCAATAAGATCGTTTCGAACTTCGACCATGACATTCGGAAGCCCTCGACTGATCGCATGTTCCTGCAACGTATGCGTGACGCCATCCGTGGCAGAGTAAGGTTCGTTCAACGCGGCTTTCAGACCCGAGTCCTTGGCGAAGCGCAGCATAAGTTGGGCTGCCCGGTCGTCTTCGTCATGAAGAATGCCCAATTCGACTGATCGGGTCTTACCGTTGTAGACGGGAGTGAAACTGTGCATCGTGACAACGACAGGCGGCCGATCCCGCGCGTCCAGAGTAGACGACAACAATTGTTTGAATGGCTCATAAACCTCGCGGACCCTTTGAGCGCGTTGAGCGTCCGTCAGGTTTTCGTTGCCGGGGATGGAAAACACTTCGCTTACCTGCGGCATTGCATCTGCACGTTCAGGCGAGCGGTTGCAGTCGTAAACAAGTCGGCTGATGCAGGAATGAACCAGCGGCGCGTCCAAAGCCTTCATCAGTTCGACTGAAAGCGCCAATGCACCAATATCCCATGCTGCATGAGACAATGCAGCGTCTTCAGTCAGGCCCAATCCGTTCAGTGACGCCGGGATGAGTCGGCTAGCATGTTCGCATACCAAAACGCACTGTGCCCGACCGCTGGCATTCTGCACGCGGGCTGCCGGAGCTTCGGTTGGTAGAAGCATTGGTGTCTCGGAATCGTGGCGCATAAGTAGCATTTGTTACAGCAACCTCAGGCCTGTCAAGAAAATTACTGTAGACAAAATTACAAACGAACATATTCTGTAAAAAATTTGAGAAACGAAGGTGCCGATGGCCACCGTTGCGAAACTTGTCAAACAGCGGATCCAGGAAGAGCTTGACGATCTGACACGGTCAGAACGGCAACTGGCCTCGGTACTCTTGCAGGATTATCCAATGACCGGCTTGCAATCGATCACCAAGCTGGCCGCTGCGGCGCAGGTCTCGACCCCGACGGTCATACGTATGGCACGCAAGCTGGGTTTTGACGGTTTTCCCGCCCTGCAGGACGCCCTGCGAGAGGAGGTGGCGGCACAGATCAAAAAGCCGATCTCGAAACGGGATACCTGGGTTGTGGATGACGAGGCGGAACATCCCACAACGCGGTTTGCACAGGCCGTTTGGACAAATATGCGCCACACGCTGGAACGACTGGACAAAGAGATGTTCGATACCGTTGCCCAGCTTCTGGCAAACACGGATCGCCATCTTTACGTCGTGGGCGGGCGTATCACGCGTTCAAATGCGGATTATCTGTTCAATCACATGCAGATTATTCGACCCAATGTGACGATGCTGGGCAATTCGGCAAACGTTTGGCCGCAGTACCTGCTTGATATGGATGAAACCTCGGTTCTGGTGATTTTTGATATACGCCGATACGAGGCCTATCTCGAGAAACTGGCGCAGGTCGCATCCAGCCGCGGCGTGACGGTTATCCTGTTCACCGACCAGTGGGGATCACCGATTGGCAAGACCGCCAATTACACGTTTCATGCACTGGTCGAGGCACCCTCCAGCTGGGATTCAACAATAGCGCTACAGCTGATTTCGGAAACCCTGATCTCTGAAGTGCAAGAGGCCCGATGGGAAGAAAGCAAGGAACGCATCGAGGAACTCGAGCGGTTTTTCTCCTCGACGCGGATATTTCGCAGTCACGATTGAAGGCCGTACATCCACCGGGAAATATCACGTTTTTGGCCGCGCTAATTTTCACACTTCCCGCTTGACGCGCCCGGGCGCATGACTTAACCAGCGCAAACCATGTGCGGGTATAGCTTAATGGTAAAGCCCCTGCCTTCCAAGCAGGCTATGTCGGTTCGATTCCGTCTACCCGCTCCAATCCCCACTGATTTCTGCGTCAAATGGCCCTTATGGTTGGCTGTTTCTGGCAGGAATGCTTGACCGGAACGGCGACTGGCGCCAAGAAAGCGTTCACTTTGTAGTGTTCAATTCACAAGGGCCGGACATGGCAAGACAGACCGCCAATAAACCAGCACAATCAGCGGCTCCTGGCGCTAGCGAAGAGCGGGCCCGCTCAAGGAAAATCGGGGTGCTGGGGTCGCTCTGGCCTTTCATGAAACCCTACAGGCTATTGATGATCGGGGCGACACTGGCGCTGATCCTGACGGCCAGTATGACGTTGACCCTGCCATTGGCCGTGCGGCGGGTCGTTGACAATTTCCGCATTCAGGACGGTGAATTGCTGGACTGGTACTTTTTGGCAGCGTTGGGCATTGCCGCTGTTCTGGCTGCGGGAACCGGTGTCCGATATGCGTTGGTCACACGGTTGGGGGAACGTGTGGTAGCCGATATCCGCAAGGCTGTTTTTGATCGTGTGATCGGCATGAGCCCCGAATTCTACGAACGCATCATGACCGGTGAAGTGCTGAGCAGGATCACCACTGACACCACACTCATCCAATCGGTTCTTGGCTCATCGGTTTCCATCGCGCTGCGCAACATGCTGATGTTTGTCGGCGGGCTGGTTCTGATGCTGTTGACTTCGGCCAAGCTGACCGGGCTTGTCTTGCTGCTTATCCCCGTGGTGGTGGTGCCGATATTGATTCTGGGGCGGCGTTTGCGCGTGATCAGCCGCGAAAACCAGGATTGGATTGCGGCGTCTTCCGGAAACGCGGGCGAGGCATTGGGGGCGGTACAGACGGTGCAGGCCTTTACCCACGAACAGGCCAGCCGCCAGCAATTCGATGAGATGACCGAGATGTCCTATACCGTTTCGCTGCGCCGGATTCAGACGCGCGCGGTGCTGACGGTGATTGTGATCTTTCTGGTTTTTTCAGGCATCGTTGGCGTTCTGTGGATGGGCGCAAATGATGTACGCAACGGTGTGATGACCGAAGGCGTTCTGATTCAATTCGTGATCTACTCGATCATCATGGCGGGTTCAGTCGCGGCCCTGTCTGAGATTTGGAGCGAGCTTCAGCGCGCCGCCGGAGCCACCGAGCGTCTTGTCGAGTTGCTGAATGCCGAAGATACGGTTTCGGACCCCGCCAAACCCGCTCCTTTGCCAAAGGACGTCCGGGGCGAAATCCGGTTCGAAGATGTCAGTTTCCGTTATCCCGCGCGCCCCGATACAATCGCGCTGGATCACTTGTCGCTTCAGGTAAACCCGGGCGAGACCGTTGCCTTTGTCGGGCCGTCAGGGGCGGGCAAGACGACGATCATTCAATTGATTCAACGGTTCTATGACCCAAATTCGGGCCGAGTGATGCTGGATGGCCATGATCTGCGGGAACTGGATCGCACAGATTTCCGTAAGTACATGTCTTTGGTGCCGCAGGATCCGGTGATCTTTGCCGCCTCAGCCCGCGAAAATATTCGCTTCGGTCGTCTGGATGCAACAGATGCCGAAGTAGAAGCCGCAGCCCGTGCCGCTATTGCGCATGACTTTATCGCGTCCTTGCCCGACGGGTATGACAGTTTTGTCGGCGAGCGGGGGGTCATGCTGTCGGGTGGGCAGAAGCAGCGTATCGCAATCGCTCGCGCCATATTGCGCGACGCACCCGTGCTGCTGCTGGACGAGGCAACCTCGGCCCTTGATGCGGAAAGTGAACGCGCAGTGCAGGGCGCTGTGGATCAGATGCGTGCCGGTCGCACGACCCTGATTGTTGCGCACAGATTGGCCACCGTAAAGAAAGCCGACCGCATTGTTGTGCTGGAAGAAGGCCGTATCGTGGCGCAGGGCAGCCATGATGATCTGGTGTCCCAAGATGGGCTATATGCGCGCCTCGCACGACTGCAGTTCACCGATGGCGTAGCCGCAGAATAGGAGTGACGCTCGGGCATTTGTGAATTCGCCGTAGCGTCATTCTACAGTTTCCTCTCTTTCAAAGCTAAGGCCTCGCTTGCGCGAGGGTTGTTTTGCTTCCATCTTGGATGCGAACAACAAGCTCGTGCAAAAACACGGGAGAAAAACGGGAGGAACCACATGGCCTTTGTGGGATTGGAAGACAAGACGCGCATAGAACAGGAGATGTCGTGGGAGGATCGGGATTTGCCTGTCACCTTCCATCAGCTCCTGTCGCGCACGGCAGAGAAATTTCCCGACCACAACGCCATCAGTTTTCAGCTGTTTTCCGGGCCTACAGACAAGGCTGAATCGCTGACCTGGTCGGAACTTCTGGGTAAGGTCAATCAGGCAGCAAACCTGTTCCGCTCGCTGGGTGTTGGTGAAAAAGACGTGGTGGCGTATGTGCTGCCAAACTGTAACGAAACGCTGATTACCATGATGGGCGGTGCAGTTGCGGGAATCGTGAACCCCATCAACCCGCTGCTGGAGCCCGAGCAGATTGCGGCGATCCTGCGTGAGACAGGCGCCAAGGTGGTTGTTACGTTAAAGTCCTTCCCGAAAACGGATGTTGCCCAGAAAGTGGAAGAGGCGGTGCGCCACGCGCCCAAGGTCAACACCATTCTGGAAATCGACCTGAACCGGTACCTGACGCCGCCCAAGTCGTGGCTGGTTCCCTTCCTGCGCCCCAAGATGGGCGAAAAGGAAAAGCTGGCGCATGCGGATTACAAAAACTTCAACAAGGAACTTGCCAAGCAACCGACGACGCTGACATTCGAGGACAGCAAGGAAGATCGCGTTGCTTGTTATTTCCACACCGGTGGGACCACCGGGATGCCGAAGGTAGCGCAGCATAAATACTCGGGCCTGATCTACAACGGCTGGCTGGGCAAAACGCTGTTGTTTGATGAAAATGACGTCATCATGTGCCCGCTGCCGATGTTCCACGTCTTTGCCGTGCATGTGATCGTGATGGCCGCCGTGTCGTCAGGTGCGCATGTAATTTTCCCGACACCTGCAGGTTATCGCGGTGACGGTGTGTTCGACAATTTCTGGAAGCTGATCGAGCGCTGGAGAGTGAGCTTTATCATCACTGTTCCAACCGCGATTTCAGCCAAGATGCAACGCCCGGTGGATGCCGATATCTCAAGCGTGAAAACCGCCTTTTCGGGTTCGGCGCCGCTGCCAGTGGAGTTGTTCCGCCGCTTCGAAGAGGCGACGGGCGTCACCATCGTCGAAGGCTACGGCCTGACCGAGGCCACCTGTCTGGTCTCGTGCAACCCCGTGGATGGCGAGAAAAAGATCGGTTCGATCGGTATTCCGTTCCCCTATACGGATGTCAAAATCCTGCTGGATGGGCCGGATGGACCGACAGAGTGCGGCACTGATCAGATTGGTGAGATCTGCATCTCGAACCCCGGTGTGTATGCAGGCAACACGTATACTGAGGCTGACAAGAACATTGGTCTTTACCACTTTGACAAATACCTGCGTACGGGCGATCTGGGGCGGTTTGACGAAGACGGCTACCTTTGGATCACGGGTCGCGCCAAGGACCTGATCATTCGCGGTGGTCACAATATCGATCCTGCTGAAATCGAAGAGGCGCTGCTGGGTCACAATGCAGTTGCCTTCGCGGGGGCGATCGGTCAGCCGGACGCGCATTCGGGCGAAGTGCCCTGCGCCTTTGTAGAATTGGTCGATGGAGCGTCGGTCACTGAAAACGAGCTGCTGGAGTATTGCAAGGTTCACGTGCATGAGCGTGCTGCACAACCCAAGCATATAACCATTCTTGACGAGTTGCCGAAAACTGCCGTCGGTAAGGTGTTCAAGCCGGACCTGCGCAAACAGGCCATCACCCGCATTTACAACGGTGCTCTTGACGCTGCGGGGCTTGCTGCGCGGGTTGTTCTTGTGATCGACGATAAAAAGCGTGGCCTTGTCGCGCAGCTTGACGCGAACGGATCTTCGGAAGACGATGTCTCGAAAGTGCTGGGCGCATATACCCGGCCCTGGGAGTGGTCCAAATAAGCCGGAGGAACAATGGACTATGAACGCCTGATCGACGAAGAAACCTGGGCGTTCATACGCCGCACGGCCGAAAGCTATCCGGATGATGCGGTCGATTTGTCCATCGAGGACCAGCGTCGGGTCTATGACACGATGTGCAAGCAGTTTCGCCAACCGCGCCCTGCCGGTGTCGAAACCCAGGACCTGTACGCCGATGGCGTGCCGGTCCGCCATTATACCGCCGGGCATCCGACCCGAACGGTTGTCTATTTTCATGGTGGTGGCTTTGTCGTTGGCGGGTTGGACAGCCACGATGATGTCTGTGCCGAGTTTTGTGCGCAGACGGGATACCGCGTCGTTTCAGTCGACTACAGGCTGTGTCCTGAACATGTGCATCCAGCGCAGTTCCAGGATTGCTGGACAGCTGTGAAATGGGCGGCGGTCGAGTATGGCGACCCGCTTGTTCTGGCCGGGGACAGCGCGGGAGGAAATTTGTCAGCAGCTATTGCCCACCATGCGCGCGGGCGGCTGGACAATATTCTGGGGCAAGTCCTGATCTACCCCGGCCTTGGCGGAGATCAATCGCGCGGCTCATATCTTGAGCACGCCCATGCTCCTTTACTGACACTGGACGATATCAAGTTCTATGAAACAGTCCGATACACAGACGCCCAGCCGCAAGGCGATCCGACTTATGCGCCGCTACAGGGCGATGATTTTTCGAAACTGCCGCCTACTGTTGTGATTACCGCTGACTGTGACCCGCTCCGCGATGACGGGAAGGTCTATTGCGAGCGGATCAGCGCGGCTGGTGGTCAGGCCCATTGGATCAACGAACCCGGCCTTGTTCATGGGTACCTGCGTGCGCGAACCTCGGTAAGGCGTGCGGCAGACAGTTTCGAACGGATCTCGGTCGCAATCGAAGCACTAGGGCAAGAGATCTGGCCCTACGACTGAAGCCAGCCAGTTACTTCAGGAACGGCTTAGCCTTCATCGTCTCTGCAAGGGGCGCACCCATGCGGCTTAGAATTGTCGGGGCCAACTGGATCTGGTCGATTACGGTTTCCATGTCAGGCCCGTCGGCATCGCCGAAGTAATACAGCGCAGTTTCCTGTTGCAGGGGGCTGCGCCCTCCGTGGTGTCCGCGCTCGTCTTGGCCGTGATCGGCGGTGACGATCACCTCATACCCCAATTGGCGCCAGCGAGGGATGAACGGGGCCAGCATCTCGTCTGCAACAAAACAGGCATGATCCATTTCCCCGCAGTCGTGATAGAAACGGTGACCCATGCTGTCCAATGTGCAGGTGTGCAGGATGCCATAGTCCAACCCAAAGCGCAGACACAGATTGGTCAGGGTCGCAAATAGATCGACGTCGGACGGGGTCATCTGATTGTCTTTGCCGTAGCCGGTCATGCTGTGAAAGCGACCGTGATTGATGGTCTGGCTCTCAGGCTCGTCATATTCGACGTCGCGGACATAGTCGAACGGGTGACGGTTGAAGAACTGCGACCAGAAACTGTGTGTGACAGCCCCGGTCACACCGCCGGCCTCACGTACCTGGCTAAAGATATCCTTATGGCTCAGGCGAAAAACGTTGCCGTTTCCGGTGCAACCGTGTTCTTGCGGGGTTACGCCCGTATGGATCGATGCATAGCAACTGGCCGAAGTTGAAGGCAGCACTGCGCGGTGCTTCCACACCCGAGCTTCGCCGCTGTCGACCCAGCCTTCCAGGTTGCCAAACAGCCGGCGGAAATTCCGGTATGGTACTCCGTCCAGGATGATCAATAGTAGTTTACGGTCCATGGTTCGGCCCCTTGATCTGGGTATTTCATGCGGACGATACGCGAGTTAAAACCATGCGCCTGCCAAATCGCGTCCCAAATAATAAATTCCCGACGTCAGCCAAGATGCAAAACGCCGGGAATCCATTTCTTCAAAGTGATGTTACAGGCGCAGAGATCAGTTCCCCGCGCTTTCCATTTTGCGATGGGCAACGACCTCCTCCAGCCAACCCAGATGCATCTCGGGCACCGAGCTCAGCAGAAGGTCTGTATAGTCGTCGAATGGCGGGCTGAGCACCTGGCTCTTTGGGCCATAGCGCGCCACGCGTCCCTGATACATCACCGCGATGCTGTCGCTGATCGCCCGAACCGTCGCCAGATCGTGGGTGATAAACAGATAGGCCACATCCTCGATCTTCTGCAAATCCAGTAGCAGCTTGAGGATACCGTCCGCCACCAGCGGGTCGAGCGCCGATGTCACCTCGTCACAAATGATCATCTTGGGCTTGGCCGCCAAAGACCGCGCGATACACACGCGTTGCTTCTGGCCACCGGACAACTCGGCCGGATAACGGTCAATGAACTTCTCTCCCAACTCGATCTCGTCCAGCAGCTCGACGATCCGTTTGCGCTTTTCGGCACCGCGCATGTTGAAGTAGAACTCCAGCGGGCGCCCGATGATCGTGCCCACGGTCTGTCGCGGGTTCATTGCCACGTCAGCCATCTGATAGATCATCTGCAACTCGCGCAGGTCCTCGCGGGATCGTCCGGCAAGATCAGGCGAAAGTTTGCGCCCGGCAAACGTAATCACGCCATCGCGGGGCGGCAACAGGCCAGTGATCACCCGGGCAAGTGTCGACTTACCTGACCCGGATTCACCCACAACCGCCAGCGTCTGACCTGGATGAAGCTCGACATTGACGTTGTGCAGCACGTCGAAATTCAGCCCCTTGTAGCGCGCGGTGATACCGTCAACGCTTAGCAGCGGTTCCGCTGTGGGCTGTTTTTCCTCGTGCTCGATCGAACGAACCGAGACCAGAGCCTGCGTGTACTCTTCCTGCGGGTTGTTGATGATCTGATCGGTTGACCCGTATTCAACCGTATTTCCCATCCTCAGAACCATGATTTCGTCGCTGACCTGCGCCACGACCGCAAGGTCGTGCGTGATGTAGAGAGCAGCAACACCGGTATCGCGAATGGCTTCTTTGATCGCCATCAGCACGTCGATTTGCGTGGTCACATCCAGCGCCGTGGTGGGTTCATCGAACACCACCAGATCGGGTTCAGGGCACAGCGCCAGCGCCGTCATGCATCGCTGCAACTGTCCGCCTGAAACCTGGTGCGGGTAGCGGTCACCGATATTATCCGGGTCGGGTAGACCTAGTTTGGCGAACAGTTCCCGCGCGCGGCCTTCGGCCTCTTTTCGCGAAAACTTCTTGTGCTCGACCGCAGCTTCTACAACCTGATCCATGATCTTCTTGGCCGGGTTGAACGACGCGGCAGCGGATTGCGACACATACGCAACCTCACCCCCGCGCAGATTGCGGATATCGCCATGGGATGATTTCAGGATATCGCGCCCATTTACCCAAACCTCGCCGCCGGTGATTTCAACACCACCCCGGCCGTAGGCCATGGAAGCGAGGCCGATGGTGGATTTCCCGGCACCGGATTCTCCGATCAGCCCCAGCACTTTGCCGCGTTCAAGGTCAAAGCTGACCCCGTGCACGATTTCGATGTCATGGGGTTTCTCACCCGGTGGGTAAACGGTCGCACCGATCTTGAGGTCACGGACCTTGAGAAGGGTATCACTCATCCCCGGCCTCCTTTCAGCGATGTGGTTCGGTTCAGGATCCAGTCAGCCACAAGGTTGACCGAAATCGCGAGCGTCGCGATGGCCACGGCGGGGTAGAGCGCTGCGCCAATGCCATACACGATGCCGTCCTTGTTTTCCTTCACGATGCCGCCCCAGTCGGCCAGCGGTGGCTGAACGCCCAGCCCCAGAAACGAAAGGGTCGAGATGAAGAGAACCATAAAGATGAACCGCAGCCCAAACTCGGCCACTAGCGGTGACAGGGCGTTTGGCAGGATTTCGCGGAAGATGATCCAGGCACGGCCCTCGCCGCGCAATTTGGCCGCCTCGACATAATCCATCACGTTGATGTCGACAGCAACCGACCGCGACAGGCGATACGGACGTGTCGCGTCCAGAAGCCCCATCACCAGGATCAGGATCGGGACCGTCACCGGGACGATGGCCAGAATGACCAGCGCCAGGATCAGCGTCGGGATCGACATGACCAGATCAACTGCCCGGCTGAGCACCTGATCGGCCCAACCGCCCAGAACCGCAGCCAGCAAACCCAGCGACGTGCCGGTTACAAAGCTGAGGATCGTAGCCGCAGCAGCAATGAAGATGGTGGTGCGCCCGCCATAGATCATGCGTGTCAGTAGATCCCGACCGATATTGTCGGTGCCCAACAGGTGTTCGGCGCTTGATGGCTCCCACACATCGCCAACCACTTCGGCCATACCGTATGGTGCAATCAAAGGTGCGGCCAAGGCGACAAAGAAATAGAGACCTGTGAAAAACAGACCGATCATCGCCGAAATTGGAATATTCTTCATCATTTCGGATGCCTCAGTCTTGGGTTGGCCAGGATCGATACGATATCGGCCACCATGTTCAGCCCGATATAGACGGCGGCAAAGACCACACCACACGCCAGCACGACCGGCACGTCACGCTTGGTCACCGAGTCCACCAGGTATTGTCCCATGCCGGGATAAACGAACACCACTTCGACTACGACAACACCCACAACCAGATAGGCCAAGTTTAGCATCACCACGTTTACAATGGGTGAGATCGCGTTCGGAAAGGCATGTCGCGCAATGACCTGAAAGTTCGACAACCCCTTTAGTTCCGCCGTTTCGATATAGGCCGACTGCATCAGGTTGAGGATCGCTGCGCGGGTCATGCGCATCATCTGCGCCAGAACCACCAGTGTTAGCACGAATGCGGGCAACGCGATCGCATTGAGTTTTTGCCCGAATGACATCGAGTCATTGATCATCGCAAGCGAGGAAAACCAGCCCAGCTTTACCGAGACATAGTAGATCACCACGTAACCGATCAGAAATTCGGGGATCGAAACCGTTGTCAATGTGATGGCAGAGATCAGCTTGTCTGGCCAGCGGTTGCGGTAGCGGACCGCCAGCAGGCCCAGAAAGATGGCAAGCGGAACCGAAACCACGGCTGCGGCACATGCCAGAAACAATGTGTTGCCCAACCGTTTGCCAATGCTTTCAGCAATGTCGAGCTTGTTGGTCAGGGACTGACCCAGATCACCCTGAACGATACCACCCAGCCATTCGAAATAGCGGGTCAGGGCAGGCCGGTTCAGGCCCATTTCTTCGCGCAGGTTTGCAAGGGCCTCTGGGGTTGCGGACTGCCCCAGGACGGCTTGCGCTGCGTCTCCGGGAAGGGCTTCGGTCAGGCCAAAAATCAGAGCCGAAGCGCCAAACAGCAATAGGAGTCCCAGCGCGAGGCGCTGGGAAACCAGTTTGATGATAGGATGCATGATCCGTGGCCTGTTTTACGCGAACCACATCTTACGCGACACGTTGCCGTTCATCATCTCTTGTGTTGGATCGCTTTCCCAACCTTCCAGCTGGTTGCTGATACCTTCGACGAAGTCGTTGAACATCGGGCAAATCAAGCCGCCTTCGTCGCGGACCATTTGGCCCATCTGGCTATAGATGCCTTTGCGTTTCTCGACATCCAGTTCTGCACGTGCCGCGAACAGCAAGTCGTCAAAGGCCTGAACTTTGAACCGTGTATCGTTCCAGTCCGCAGTCGACAGGTATGCGGTCGAGTACATTTGATCTTGCACCGGGCGGCCACCCCAATAAGAAGCGCAGAAGGGTTGCACGTTCCAGACTTCGGACCAGTAGCCATCATTGGGTTCGCGCTTGATTTCCAGCGGGATACCGGCCTGCGCGGCCGTCTGCTGGAACAGGGCAGCGGCATCAACGGCTCCTGGAAACGCGCCATCTGCGACACGAAGGATGATCGGCGAACCATCATGGCCGGACCTTTTGTAGTGCTCGGCTGCTTTTTCGATGCTGAACTCACGCTGTTCAATGGTTGAGTCGAACAGTGGATAGGCCGCGTTGATTGGCATATCGTTCCCGATCGAGCCATAGCCGCGCAGAACCTTGTCTACGAGTTCTGTGCGGTTGATGGCGTATTTCAACGCAGTGCGTAGTTCGTTGTTGTCAAACGGCGCGGTATCACAATGCATGATAAAGACATAGTGACCGCGGCCAGCGGTTGAATGAACCGTTAGATTTGGCGCACGACCAAGCAGATCGGCGACTTTCGGCTCGACCCGGTTGATCGCGTGAACTTGTCCGGATTGCAGCGCCGCGGTTCGCGCGGTTGCGTCATTGATGACGACGACTTCGACACTGTCGAAGTTGCCGAAATCAGAATTCCAGTGGTTCTCGTTCTTTGTAAACAAGTGACGCACGCCGGGTTCGTCAACTTCCAGTTTGTACGGTCCAGTTCCGATACCCGCTCCAGGATTATCCATACCGCCATCAGGCTGAATGATCAGGTGGTAGTCGGCCATAAGATAAGGCAGGTCGGCGTTTGCCTCGGTCAGGGTGACCTGGAAGTTGTCACCGTCAGCTTTCATTGACTCGATGCCCTTCATGATGCCTAGGGCACCGGACTTGGAGTCTTCGTTCGAGTGGCGCTGCATGGTTTTCAGCACGTCTTCGCTGGTCATGGTCTTGCCGTTGTGGAATTCGACACCCTGACGCAGCTTGAAAGTCCAAACTTTGGCATCAGCACTGCCTTCAACACTTTCCGCCAGACGAGGCTCGATCGAGCCGTCCGGTGCAACTTCGACAAGCTGGTCACCAAATTGTTTGCCGTTCTGGAAGGGAACAGAGCTTGCGTAGGTCGCCGGGTCCAGAGAGTTAGTGGATTCACCACCCTGAAGACCAAATTTCAAATCACCGCCCTTTTTCGGGCCAGCAGCCCGAGCGGCGTCTGCGAACATTGTGCTGGCCATCGCAGCCGAAACACCCAAAGCCGCGGCTTTCCCCATGAATTCGCGGCGGGTCATTTTTCCGGCTGTGACCTGACCGGCCATATGCGTGATTTGTTCGTTCATCGAGTATTCTCCCTATCGAGTGGTTTTAACCCTTTTCGGGTTTTTGTTGACGCATGAGTCAACGTTGGCTTATTTCAGCGGGCCGGGCAAGGGTATTTCTCCTCAATGCCGAAGGCCGAAGCGCAAGTAACCTTGTTCGGTGCGAGGCCCTTTCCACAAGAATACTATGATACAATCGTGTTTCAGACCAGTTTCCGAGCCTTTACGGTCCGGGGCGGCATGAAATACGCCAAATCATCCACGTATTGCGACAACCAAGTCCATGACATTGGTGCCAGTTGGCCCGGTTGTCAGCAAGGCTTGGGCTTTTTCAAGAAACGAGCCGCTGTCAGCTTTTTTTAGGGCGGCTATACCGCTTTCGTTCCATGTTGCACCGGTAATGATTCCCCCTGCCGCATTGGTCGGTCCGTCTGTGCCGTCCGTGCCGCCGACAACAACTGTCAGGTTTGATTGCCCGGAGATTTCCCGCGCCAGTGCAAGTGCCAATGCCTGGTTTCGTCCACCGCGCCCAGGGTGATCCGGCAAGACCACAGTCGGTTCCCCACCGAAGACCATCACGCCCTTCTCCATGCCGCGTAGCAGTTGGCCAAGATGTGCGGCGACCTTCAGATAGTCATCATGCAGCGCCTCTTCATTGGCCCAAACCTTTAGCCCAGTTGCTTCGGCGGCTTGCGCAACCGCATTGCGGGCATGGGCGTTTGAGGCCACGATCCGAGTGGTGGCCCCAAATGTGTGGCTGGAAGGCAAAGCGCCGATACCCGATCCAATGATATTGAGGTCGTCGCCCGGTACGTCCGAGATGGCCAGAACGGTCGCGCGCGCGCCCGCAAAGTGCGACAGTAAACCCCCGCCTTTGATGCGGGACAGTTTGCGCCGCTCAGCGTTCATAGCGCCGATGTCCATTCCCTCTGACAGTAACTTGCGGTTCAACGCTTCAAGATCGCTCAGTGATTTTCCGGGCAAAAGGTCCTCGGCCAACGAAGACGCGCCACCCGACACCAGAAGCAGCACATGTGATCCGGGTTCCATCTGCTCCAGCGCAGCACGCAGAGCGCGCCCGCCTGCAAGGCTGCGGTTGTCCGGAACCGGGTGCGAGGCTTCGATCACCTCGACAGTGTCAGGCAAGTCCCGACCGTGATCGTCCTTGGTCACGACAAGCGTGGGCACCGCGCCGAACTGCTCCAACGCCGCCCGTGCCATGGCGGCGGCAGGCTTGCCAACGGCCAGAATACGATCCGGTTTCGGGATGTCGTGCAGGGCGGCCTCGGTGGCGGTGTATCCGTCAACGGCCTCAACTCCGGCGCGCCAAAGTTGAACGGCTTGCTTTTCAGTATCCATCAAGTCTCCACCCAGATTGTGACCGGTCCGTCGTTGACAAGTTCAACGGCCATGTCGGCCCCGAATTGTCCAGTTTCCACCGCTACACCTTGCGCAGCAAGGTGGTCTGCGAAGGTGTTATACAGATGCTCGCCCAGTTCGGGCGGTGCTGCAGTTGAAAACCCCGGCCTGTTACCGCTTGTTGTATCTGCCGCCAATGTAAACTGGCTGATCACCAAGGCTGACCCTTTTACATCCAGAAGCGAGCGGTTCATCTTGCCCGCGTCGTCCTTGAAGATCCTGAGTCTGGCGGTTTTCCGGGCCAGTTTTTCAGCCTGAGCCTCATCGTCCCCCTGCATGGCGCAGACAAGAATCAAAAGCCCCGGACCGGATGCGCCAATGACGTTGCCATCGACCGATACTTTGGCTTGCGAAACTCTTTGCAGCAACGCGCGCACGTGGTTCCCCCCTCTTGGCGATTATCTTGCCTGAGCGATGGTTTAGCCGCGCCAGTCGACAAAGTCACCCAGCGCGGCACGATCTGTGCGAAAGTTATTTGCGGGGTGCTTTCTGTCCGAATACCCAAAGGAAATCGCGCACAGGATCAGGCGGTCTTCCGGGATCCGAAAATATCTGTGCAGGAAAGGGCCATACGCGGCTAATGCGGCCTGAGGAATGGTTGCCACTCCCAACGCCTGCGCTGCCAACGAAAAAGCCGTAACAAACCCTCCGCAATCCATTGCGCCATATGGCCCAAGTTCCGCCGGGCTTGAGACGATGGCGCAATGCGGTGCATCGAACAGAGCGAAATTGCGCATCATTTGTTGGGCCGATCCTGCCCGGTCCCCGCGTTCCACACCGACTGCTTCATAGAGCGCCCAACCGCACGCGCGGCGGCGGTCTTGATAGACGCCTGAATATGACGCGGGAAACGGAAGATCGGGGGCCGGTGCGCCTGTTTCAGCTTCGTTTTGCATCGCCGCGCGGAACCTGTCGGTCTCTGCGCCGCTTGTGATCACCAATTGCCACGGCTGCGCGTTACACCAGCTTGGGACCCGGGCCGCGCTGGCCACGATTTGTTCGATCTGCTCCTTTGGTACAGGGTCGGGCAGGAAGGCCCGGCAGGATTGGCGTTTCTCCAGAAGGTTATTCAGTTCTGCGAATGACACTAGCGCCTCGTTGTTATGTTCCGACCCTCAGGATGATCATGCCGCGCGAGATGTACAAGCAGTTGCTATTGCTGCCCGTTGGCTGCCAGATACCCGACAACCCCGGCAACAAGCAGGCCCAGAACAACGGCAATCGTGATCTTGATGGCTGACCAGGGACGTTCCCCCTGAACCCGCCCGGTTCGACCGTTCACCACAAATCGATAGGTCTGCCCGCGATATTTGTAAGCCGCCATCCAGATCGGCAGCAGAATATGCTTGAACGTGACGTCTCGTACCTCGGTGTCTACCGTGTGGATACGCTGCTTGTCGCCCCCAATATCGAAACGAACATCCCGTTCGATCACGCGCGCCATATGCGCGCGGGCCTCGGTATAGCCCTCATTGAGTTCAACCGTATACGCCTCGGCGCGAAACCCGGCGAGGTATTCTGGCTGGTAAGGTTCAAGTGCCGGCAGATCCCAAGGCTGTAACGCGTCAGTGTAAGCCTTGGGCAGCGACTGCGAGGCCAGCACCAGAACGTCATCAAAAAACCGCGCAACACGACCTGATTTGGGCGACCAGCGCACTTTTGGCACCTGTTGCTGAACCCGTTTACCGTCCCGTATCACGGTGCGGGTTTCATAATAAATCACGCCGCGCTCACCACGGTAGGTGGACTTGGTGTCGGCATCAAAGGTCCAGTAAGGCACATAGATGCCCTGCATCTTGCGGCCCTTGCGGGCATAATCCTTCAACCCGTTTGGCGCGAACCATAACCGCCCCAGCCAATCGCTCATCGCCTTATGCGCCTCGCGCTCGTCGAAAGCAAAAGGCAGAACGCCCTTCGGTTTGATATGCCGGTTCACACCAGTGTCGGTTACCACCGGCGTGGCACAGAACGGGCATTCCGCAGCGTGCGTATTGGGGTCGAATTCAACCTGCGCCGCGCAGTTCGGACAGGACAGAACGCGGGTCTGTTCCAGCTCGCTGTCAGGCAGACGATCCGCAATGGCCGCGTCAAAATCCAGTTCGCGCAGGCTGGCACCTTGCCAGGGACCCGATCCGATGGGTTCGGAATGACCACAATGATCACATGTCAGCGTACCATCGCCAGGGCTGAACCGGTAATCTGCGCCGCATTGCTGGCAGGGGAAGCGGTGCTCTGCAAGGTCAGGGGCGTGTGTCATACATTACCCAATAGTGTCAGGACAGATGGAGGAGTATCGCGTTTTGGTCAGGCCCCCGGCGGCGGCGGAGGGAGAATGGTGAACAACTGCGCCAGTTCCTGCACGTCTCCGGCCTTCTTCCAGCCGTCCTGGCCCGCGGTCCAGACATAGGTGTCGCGCGTCAGATCGCCCTCGCTGACCATTCTGCCCATCCTAGCTTTGGAAAACGGGCCGCTGGTCTGCCCATCTACGGCGATATGCCAAACATGCTCGACCGGTGGCGGCGGCGGGGCCACATAGGCTGCCGGTCGCGGGGCAGCGGGGGCGGGTGCTCCCCACGGGCCGCTTGGCTGGCCTGCTGCGATGTTTGACATCTGCTGTGCCATTGCCATGCCCATTCCCATGCCAAGACCTGCGCCCATGCCACCGCCTTGGTTGGGGTTGCTGGCCGCAGCCGTCATCGCCTCCGCCGCGGAATACTGTGTGAATTTACCCAGATCTCCGGCCAATCCCATCGAGGTCCGCTTGTCCAATGCGGCCTCGACCGCTGGCGGAAGCGAAATATTCTCGATGTAGAATTCTGGCATTTCCAACCCATAGCCTTCCAGCACCGGGGAAACTTCGGCCGCGATCAGTTTGCCCAGATCAGCCGTGTTCGCCGCCATGTCCAATACGGGAATGCCAGATCCCGAAATAACGCGGCTGAACTCCTGCACGATGATGTTGCGGACCTGAAAGCTGATCTCGTTCATGGTGAATTCGCCGTCGGTTCCAACGATTTCCACAAGGAACCTGGCCGGGTCTTTTACGCGCACGGTATAGGTGCCATAGGCACGAATGCGGGTCGGCCCAAACTCGGGGTCGCGCAGCATGATCGGGTTCTTGGTCCCCCATTTCAGGTCGTTGAACCGGGTCGTGTTGACGAAGTAGATCTCGGACTTGAACGGCGACTGAAAGCCATGATCCCAGTGCTGCAACGTGGTCAGGATCGGCATGTTGTTGGTCTCAAGCATATAGAGACCTGGCGTGAACACATCCGCCAACTGCCCTTCATGCACAAATACGGCCGCCTGACCTTCGCGCACCGTCAGCTTGGCACCGTATTTGATTTCATGGCCTTCACGCTCGAACCGCCAGACCATGGTGTCGCGAGTGTCGTCTACCCAATGGATGACGTCAATGAATTCTCCGGTCAGAAAATCGAATATTCCCATTTGGGTTCTCCTGTCCTTGGTGTCAGAGCGGCTGCCCCATCATTTCCCGGGCAATGACATGCACGATGGGGCGGGCCTGATCGACTGTCACGCCGGGCTCCAGCCGCTTATCATAAAGCATTGTCAGCAGTTTTTCGTCATGGCTCGTCAGCAGGGCAAACTCGTCATCATCATTGAAGATCGATGGGCGCGCTGCCGGGCTGTCGTTCGACAATCCCAGCCCCTGTGCGATTTCTTCGTGGATACAGCTGCGGCGGACCAGTTCGGTCAGCTCGGCCCGGATCAACGCAACGGCGCGCACATATTTGTACGGAGACGCCGTTGTCGCCGAGGCAAAAACAAAACAATCGAAATTCGATCTCGGATTTGCGACCAGCTCTAGCGAAGCCTGACTGATATTCGGGATCAGCTGTTTCAGTCGGGACACCACATAGGTGCTGTCGTCCTTGCCCGCGAAAAAGACGTGGAAGTTAGCGTTTCGGGAGACCACGGAAATCGGATGATCCGTCAGCCTCGCCAGGCGCGTGGCAAAGGATTGAACCCGTTCCGCATCCTGTTCCCGAACAGCGGGCAGCACGGAAGGCCCAAACTCGGTCTGGATGCGCACCGGCCCCGACCACCGGCTGAGTTGCCCGTCTGTCTGGCGGGAACCGATGGAAACGTTTTGGGTCGGATATTCGCTGTAGAACGCAATCGCTTCGAAATTTCGCGCCAGATCCTGGGCGTCATAAGGCGTATCGGGGCCGCCCCCGTCTGTCCGCAATAACCCCCGGACCAGAAGGTCGCGTTCGACACGCTGGTAAAACCGCGCCAGATCCTGACTTGCGGCAGATGGCGGTACATAGGCATTCGCCGCAACAGAAACAGGCGCCGGGCGCGCTTGTGGTGCAATCGAGGATGTCAGTGTTTCTTCGCAATTGGCCAAAGCCAAAAACGCCGCCATCCCCAACCCCAGTTTCAGATATGTAATATCCCGCACGCCCAGTTCAGCCTCAGCCGGGGACAGCGGTTCCAGCGTTGTCGCCGGTCCCGTCTCGTCGCGCCTTGGCGGATGCCAGAGTGTCGCGCAGTTCCGCTTCCATCTTCTGCAACTCGGCCTCGGCGGCAGCACGTTTGGCTTTTCCTTCATCCGCAATGGCAAGGCTTTCGTTGATGGTGCCGATCAGGTCTGCGTTGGCCTTTTTGACAGCTTCGATATCGAACACGCCGCGTTCCATTTCCTCGCGGATCATCTTGTTCGACTGACGCAGATTGGCAGCATTCGAAGTCAAAAGCTCGTTGGTCAAGTCGTTGGCGTCGCGCACCGCGGCGGCAGCTTCGGCACTGCGTTGAATGGTGACGGCCTGTGCCAGCTGGGTTTCCCACAGGGGCACGGTGTTCACCAGGGTCGAGTTGATCTTCGTGACCAGCGACTTGTCGTTCTCCTGCACCAGCCGGATCGACGGCAGCGACTGCATCGTGACCTGACGCGTCAGTTTCAGATCGTGCACGCGGCGCTCCAGATCGTCACGCGCGGCGCGCATGTCCCGCAGTTCCTGCGCTTTCATCACCTGTTCTTCTTCTGGCGCGGCCTGAACGGCGGCTTCCCTTTCGGGGATGTCATGGCTGTCCAACTCGGTCAGCTTTTCTTCACCCGCTGCGATGTACAGCGCCAGTTCATCGTAGAAACCCAGAGTTTTTTCATAAAGCAGGTCCAGCGATTTGATGTCCTTGAGCAGTGTATGCTCATGCCCCAGAAGATCGTCGGTTATGCGGTCGATCTGCCCCTGAACTTCTTCGAACTGAGCGGTAAATTTCGCAAATGGCGCGGCCCTGCCCAGCAGCCTTTCCCACCAGCTGCGCTCGCGGCGCACATCCAGTTCACTGACTGAAAAACCGCGGATGGTGGTCACGATATTGCGTAGGCTGTCGCCTGCCGGGCCAACATCCTTGTTGCGCACATCCGCAAGCATGGCTTGACTGATTTCCTGCAATTCGGCCTGAGCGGAAGACCCGAAAGCAACAATCGAATTGGTGTTGCTCATGTCGATCTCGTCCATGCGCTTACGAATCTCGGCACTCACAGGTTCGTCGGCTTCTTCAAGCGAGATTACCTCGGCCTTTGGTTCGGGCAGGGCAACTGCGGTGACTTCCTGCACCAGTGTTTCGGCCTGAGCCGCCTTGTTCTTGATCTCATCGGACATGGGGATGTTCCTCGCTCAAATAATGGCCGGTCAGTCCAACCGGACGCCTTCGCGCTGCAGTCTTTCGCGCAGCACGTCGATTTCGACCGTCAGATCACTGCGGTCATCCAATAGCATTTTGCGCGTACGCGCGGCGAAATTCTGTTCCAGATCATCCAGTAGCGCGATGTAGTCTGTCATCGCCTGCGCATCGCGGGTCCGGGCATAGACATCCGCGAACTTGACCGTCGCATCACGCGCGCCCTGAAGATAAACCGTCATGTATTTCCGCGCGCCCGCCAGATCGCGGGGGTCTTCCTCGACCGTTCGGAAAAGGTCACGTGCGGTGTCCTGGAACCGTTCCAAACGGGCTTCGATCCGGCGATCACCCGCGCGTTTGATGGCGTCAGTCATCTCGGAAAGACGGTTTTCCGCATCCTCAACGACCCTGGCAACGCGATCTTGCTGAAAGGTGTCAATTCCTTCCATGCCCTTGTCCTTCATCGGATCAAACCCGAAGGAGGCCGAATGCAGAACGGTTGCTGCCACGCCGAACAAGACAGGGGCAAGCAGGCTGACTTGTGATGCCGCTTCAGCATTCAGAAACTCGGTCCGGTAGGACGCAAGACCGGCGCCCAGCCCTGTCAGAAGGCTGGCAAAGATTTTGCGCGGAAACGCAGGCCGGCGGGCGGTCTTGCGGGCGTTAAACGCGGCTTCGGCCCGCAGACCTTCGCGCAGCAAGAACGCAGCTGCCGTCAGCAGGCCAGCTGCGATCAGACCTATGGTCATGCCAATCGCGCCGTCGTTCAGCGACAGAAATACCAATGGGATGGCCGGTATGAACAGGACATTGGCACGCGCGCCCGCAGGTTCGACCCGCGCGCCATCGAATTGCCCACGGGGCTGAAGAGTGTCGCCGGACGTATCATCCTGAGGGCTGTACTTGCCGCCAAATCGCTTTGCCATGCGTTACAAGCCCCCAAGCACGCCTGTGCACACGCCAAACAAGAGCGCCAGCAATACGGCGTAGGCGAATTTTTGCACTCCGCTTCCGGACATCACGCTCCCCAATTAGCAGCAATCACAGAAAATTTAGGGGATACGCAGGCTTGGCGCTAGGGGGAAGGTTGCCGAACCTGCATCACTTGCGGGGATTCTTGCCGATGGGCGGGCGTTTTCTTTGTGGTCGCGTCGGGCGTTTGGGGGCCGCTTCGGGTTTGGCATCCGAATCCAGCCCAAGTTGATCGCGCATAACGCGGCGGCGGATTTCTTCGACTTCGCCCGGCTTCAGATTGCCCAATTGGAACGGGCCGTAAGAAACCCGCAACAAACGGTTCACATTAAAACCGATATCTTCCATGGCCCGACGGATTTCTCGGTTCTTTCCTTCGCGCAGACCGATGGTCAGCCAGGCATTGGCCCCTTGCTGGCGATCCAGCGTGACGGTCATCGGCTGGAACCGCTCTCCCTCAATCACCAGCCCTTTGCGCAACGGTTCGAAATCTTCGTCTTTCGGGCGGCCGTTTACCCGCACACGGTATTTGCGCAACCAGCCGGTCGCGGGCAGTTCGAGCTTGCGCTTGATAGCACCATCATTAGTCAGCAGCAGCAGACCTTCGGAATTCAGGTCAAGCCGACCAACGCTCATCACCCGAGGCATGTCTTCGGGCAGCTTGTCGAAAATCGTATCGCGCCCTTTTTCGTCGCGGGTTGTCGTAACCAGCCCAGCAGGCTTGTGATACAGCCACAAACGCGAGGGTTCCGGTTCCGAGACCGGTTTGCCGTCGACCACGATCTTGTCTTTCGCCGTCACGTTCAGGGCGGGGCTGTCGATGGTCTTGCCATTCACGGCCACGCGGCCAGCTTCGATCATGCGCTCGGCCTCGCGCCGCGACGCGACGCCAGCGCGGGCCAGGACTTTGGCGATCCGGTCGCCGGGAGGAGGGGTCTTGTTCATGTCTGGGCCATACCCTATCCCGCGCGCTTGCGAAAGGCAGGTTTCTGATGCAGTCAGGGGCATGGTATTCAAATCGCATATGGAACAGGCACTGCGTGAGGCGCGCGCAGCAGCGGATCGCGGCGAAGTGCCCGTTGGCGCGGTCATTGTAGGGCCGGATGGCTCTGTTGTGGCGGAGGCAGGAAACCGGACGCGTGAGTTGAACGATCCTACTGCGCATGCAGAAATCCTGGCTTTGCGTGCGGCCTGTGCCAATGCCGGATCTGAAAGACTGCCCGGATATGATATCTATGTGACACTGGAACCCTGCGCCATGTGTGCAGCGGCACTGGCGGCCGCGCGCATCCGGCGCGTTTACTATGGGGCTTCTGATCCCAAATCCGGCGGCGTGGCCCATGGCGCGCGGGTTTTTTCCCACCCGCAAGCACATCACAAGCCCGAGGTCTATGACGGCATTGCCGCCAAAGAATGTGAAAACTTGCTGCTGGATTTTTTCGCGGAAAAACGAATAGAAAAATGACCGGGATTTGACAGGACGGCCACTGTCAGTTCCAGTCCAGGCGATACACTGTCTGCTGCCCGCCGAACCCTTTCAGTGCGACCGATTTTGGCGAGCTAAATCTCAGACCGCCCTCCGGGCTGACCAGCAATCTGGTCACGTCGGTGACATGAATTTCATTCGGGCCACTTACGTCTGTCACGCGCGCGGCCTTATTGACGACGGACCCGAAGAAATCCTCATCTTTCTGTATGACGTCGCCGGTATGAATTCCAATCCGCAGACCCAGAGGTGTTTCGGAATTTGCCAATGCGTTCTTTCTTTGCAGCTCGATTGCTGCCTGAATCGCATCCTGGACCGTCGGGAAGATCGACATCGTGCCATCCCCAAGGGATTTGACCAGCCGTCCCTGATGGGCTTGGATAAGGTGTTCAGCCAGATCAAAATGACCGGAAATAAGCTGGGCCCATTTTTTGTCACCCAAGTGCCGGGTGATATCTGACGACCCGACAATGTCAGTGAACATGACCGAAGCGGTTCCCTCGGTCTGATCCTGTGTGAACTCCTGTTTTGCGGCTTCGATCAGTGCATTCAACACCGAATGCTCGATGCCGATCTTTTCCATGTTCGAGGTCGGGTTAGACACATGCAGCTGCACCATTTTCCAGACGCCGTCTTCCAGATGCAGAACAAATGTAAAGCGGTGCCAGGCTGAATTGTCGTTCGAATGAAAGGTCAGCGTTGCTTCGCAAAATGCCCAGCCCACATCCCCACATTCAAAGGCTTCCAGCGAATGTTCCTGCCAGTCATAGTCCGGGATTTCCTTGGTGTGATCCGTGAAGCCACGGCGAAACACCTGCCCGGACCATGCCTCTTCATCCGCCGAGCCCTGATACCGCAGGTGTTCCGAGGATGACAGCATGTTGACCAGCACAGCCCGATCCTTATCATGAACGGCTTGATTCCATCGCCGAACAACTGCGATCAGTTCCGGTGAAGGGACAATGTCGCTGGTCATATCATCCCTACAGCTTTATCGCCTGCATAACCTGCGGTTCGATGACGTCTACACCCGGCAAAGCACCTGCCAGCGCCTGAGCGGATTGCTCAAGAATCGGGAAGGTCTTGTAGTGGCAGGGAATTATCGTCTTGAAGTTGAAGTATCTTTTGGCGGCGTAGGCGGCAGCTTTCATATCCATGGTGAAATGCCCGCCCGCTGACAGGATGCCGATATCAGGTTTGTAGTAATCCCCCATCCAGTCCATGTCGGCCATGATGTCGGTATCACCTGAAACATAAAGCATGCGCCCCTCGGCACTGATCATAAAGCCG